>NZ_JANSHV010000072.1:0-17308 GCF_047461775.1 Synechococcus sp. R6-5 | reverse complement strand
TGTCTCAATCCAGTTTGAAATGACTATATCTCCAGTCTTTCCAGTTGATCCCCATGGGAATCTCTTGGCACCCTGCCCCCTTGGGGATCCGGAAACAAGCCCTACGAGCCCAGTGGAGATGCTAGACTAGTAGGTCAGTGAGATTCCACCAACTTCGGCCTCCTTACGCTTTCGCAGCCAATTTGCGACTGGATTGGAAGGTTTAGTTTTCTTCTGGCTTTTGCCGGATTAGGATAGCCAAGAGCAAGCAGCAACGAGGATCCCATGGCCAAATATGACTCCCATCTAAAGTGCTCCTTCTGCAACAAGTCCCAGGATCAGGTGCGTAAGTTGATTGCGGGGCCGGGGGTCTACATCTGTGACGAGTGCGTGGAGCTCTGCAACGAGATTTTGGATGAGGAACTCTACGACGGCAACACTCCTCCTGCTGCCGCCCCTGCCGCCAGCCGTCGCGAAACCCCCAAAAAACCCTCCCGCAGCCTGCCTTCTTTGGCGCAGTTGCCCAAGCCGCAGGAGATCATGCGCTATCTCGACCAATATGTGATTGGCCAAGAAAAAGCTAAGAAGGTTTTGTCGGTGGCGGTTTACAACCACTACAAGCGTCTGGCTGCCAAGGCCAACCCCGGTAGCGTCGGAGTTTCGGAACTGGATGAGGTGGAGCTACAGAAGTCCAACATTTTGATCATTGGCCCCACTGGCTCCGGCAAAACCCTGCTGGCGGAAACCCTGGCTCGCATGTTGGATGTGCCTTTTGCGGTTGCAGATGCTACCACCCTTACGGAAGCTGGCTATGTGGGCGAGGATGTGGAAAACATCCTGTTGCGCCTGCTGCAGGTGGCGGACATGGACGTAGAAGAGGCCCAGCGCGGCATCATCTACATCGACGAAATCGACAAAATTGCCCGCAAAAGCGAGAACCCCTCCATTACCCGCGATGTCTCCGGCGAGGGGGTGCAGCAGGCTTTGTTGAAGATGCTGGAAGGGACAATAGCCAACGTGCCTCCCCAGGGAGGGCGCAAGCACCCCTATCAAGACTGCATTCAAATCGACACTTCCAACATCCTCTTCATTTGCGGGGGGGCTTTTGTTGGCCTGGAAAAAGTAATCGAGCAGCGCATTGGCAAGAAATCGATGGGCTTTATCAAGCCAGGGGAGCAATTGTCGGTTACCCGCGAGCAACGCATGGCCAATGCCCTCAAGGCTTTAGAGCCCGAAGACTTGATCAAGTACGGCATGATTCCCGAATTCACGGGGCGGCTCCCGGTAGTGGCGACTTTGGATCCGCTGGATGAGAAGGCGCTGGAGGCGATCCTGACGCAGCCCAAAAACGCCATTCTCAAGCAGGCGCAGAAGCTGTTGCGCATGGACGGGGTGGAACTGGAGTTTGAACCTGCCGCCATTGCTGCCATTGCCAAAGAGGCTTATCGCCGCAAGACCGGGGCTCGCGCCCTGCGGGCCATTGTGGAAGAGCTAATGCTGGATGTGATGTACGAGGCACCCTCCCGCCGCGACCTAAAGCACATCCGCATCACCGCAGAGATGGTGGAGCGCCGTTCCACCCGCGAGCTGATTCCTCACCCCTCTACGCTGCCCAAGCCTGAGTCGGCCTAGAGTCGCGGCCCTTCCGATCCCTGCTGGATGAACTTATGATCTGTTCTTGAAAGAGGGGGCAGGAGATCCTATGGCAGGGACTGCGTTCCGCTGGCGCGAACGACAGCGGGTGGATCGTGAATATGCGGTAATTGGTCTGGGGCGCTTTGGTTCTAGCTTGGCTCTCACCTTGATGGAGCGAGGGCACAATGTCTTGGGGATCGACCGCAGCCGTGAGATCGTGCAGCGCCTGGCGGATCAGCTGACGCAGGTGGTGGCACTCGATTCCAGCGATGAAGATGCGCTGCGAGCGGTGGATATCCTCTCCTTCGACACGGTGGTGGTGGCCATTGGCAGCGATTTCGAGAGCAATTTGCTGACGACGGTGGCTCTGAAAAGTCTGGGGGTGCGCAATGTGGTCTGTAAGGCGTCGACCGAGCGGCAACGCTCTATTCTCCTGCGAGTGGGGGCAGATCGGGTGGTGTTGCCGGAGCAAGAGGCAGGGCGCCGTTTGGCTCAGGTGTTGACAGCACCGGGGATCCTAGATCAGCTAGAGCTGGAGCCGGGCTACAGCATTACGGAATTACAGGTGCCGGAGGCGTTGGTGGGCCATACGCTGGCGGAGTCGGATCTGCGTCGCCGCTTCGGCATCACGGTGCTGGTGGTGAAGCGAAAGCAATCGCTGGTGGTCTCTCCCCCCGCAGACTACCTGCTGGAAAAGGGGGATTTGCTGGTGGTTCTGGGGGCCAATACCAACATCTCGCGGCTGAATGAAATGTAGGGAGGGCTCCGATGAGAGAGGGCTCCGCCCCGCTTCCGCGAGAGGAGGGCTCTGAGCGCTTGGTTCCACCGGTACCATCCCGCGCCCGCCACCTGCCGACACCGGGCTCGGCATTGTCTCAGTCCTCTAGGGCCTTTGGGAATCGTCTGCAGTGGTTTTTCGGGGGGGACAGGCGTCGCCCGCTGCCACCGCCATTGCGCCTGGTTGTAGGGTTGGGGCTCTTGGCAGTGGTGGGAACTTTGGTGCTCATGTTGCCGGGGATCGGGCGCGGGGATCCCTTGAGCTGGAATGAGGCGCTGTTTACGGCCATGTCGGCCCTGAGCGTGACGGGGCTCTCGACGATTGTGGCGGCGGAGGATCTCACCCTGTTGGGCCAGATTGTGCTGCTGATCTTGATTCAGATTGGCGGGGTGGGCTTCATGGTGTTGGCGGTGGTGGTGTTTCAATTGATCGGGCGGCGCATTTCCCTCCTCAATCGCTTGGCGCTGTGCAATTCGCTGGGGCTCATCGATCCGGGGGCGATCCTGGAATTGACTCGGCGGGTGCTGCTGGGGGTCACTCTCATTGAGTTGGGGGGGGCTCTGCTGCTCTGGGTGCACTGGCGGGATCTCTATGGGCCGGGGCGGGCAGTTTTTCTGGCTATTTTTCACGCGGTGTCGGCCTTTTGTAATGCAGGATTTGACCTGTTTGGCCGGGAAGGGATCCCTACAGATGGTCTGTCGCTGGCGATTTTGGCCGGTCTGATTTTTATCGGCGGTTTGGGCATCCCGGTTTTGTCGGATTTGTTAACCTGGCCACGGGGCCACCGCCCCTCTCTGCACACCCGGATTACCCTGGGCGTGGTGGTGGTTTTGCTCTGCACGGGCGGCATTGGCTTGTTTTTGGGAGAGAGCTTGCCCGGCGGATCCCTGCTGGAGGTAAGCTGGCCCCACCGCTTGGGCCTGACGTTTTTTCAGTCGGTTTCTGCCCGAACGGCTGGGTTTGCCGCGATCCCCATTGAGGATTTGACCCCGGCAAGCCAGTTGCTGCTGATGGCTCTCATGTTTATTGGGGCAGCCCCAGCTTCTATGGGGGGCGGCATGACCACCGGCACCTTGGCGGTGTTGGTGTTGGCCCTCTGGGGCTATGCCCGCGGTTTGCCCAGCGCTCAGATTGCCGGGCGCAGCTTGGATCCCTCCATGGTGCGCAAGGCGGCAGCGGTGTTGACGGTTTCTCTGTTTGTGGTATTGTTGGCGGCTTGGTTGATTTTGCTGACCCACAGTAACAGTAGGTTGGATCCGGTGTTGTTTGAAGTGATCTCCGCCTTTGCCACCTGCGGCCTCTCGACGGGCTTTACCGGGGAGCTCAACTGGTTTGGCCAACTGATCATTGTGCTGGTGATGTTCTGGGGCCGGTTGGGGGCATTGACGATTGTCTTGGCCTTGGCTCAACAACAGCCCCGCCCGTTGGTAACCTACCCTGAAGAGTCGATCCTAATCGGTTAGTCCAGAACTGAGGAGAGAGCAGCCTCCGTTAGACTGAGTAAGGGATCCCTTCGTCCCTCTCGTTACCGGGAGCCATCCGTGTCCAAGTTCCTTTTAATTGGTTCTACTGAGCCCTTCAGCGGTAAGTCGGCTGCCATCTTGGGTTTGGCCAAGCATCTGCAGCAGCAAGGGATAAAAGTCACCTATGGGAAGCCCATCGGTTCTTGCGAGCGGGAAGATTGCTCGCTGGAAGGGGGCGATCCGGATATGCGCTTTGTGGCGGAGTCTCTGCGGCTGACGATGGATCAAATGCCGCCGATGCTGCTCCGGCTCAACGAAGAGGCTTTGCTGGCTCAAATGAAGCGAGCTCCCGGGGATCCAGCTCCAGAGTGCCCGGTTGCCCCTCTGTTGGAGTTTGTCCAGCGCTCCCCTGCCGATTTGGTGCTGCTGGAAGGCCCAGCCGATCTTTACGAGGGGGAATTGTTTGGCCTGTCGCTGGCCAAGATGGCCCAAGCCCTGGATGCTCCGGTACTGCTGATCAGTCGCTACCATTCCTCCTTGGCTGTTGATTCTCTTCTCTTTGTCCATCGTCAACTGGGATCCCGCTTGGCAGGCGTGCTGCTGAACGATGTGCCACCTGACCAAATGCAACCGGCAAAAACGATCATTCGGCCTTTTTTGGAGGGACACGGGATCCCGGTGCTGGGGATTTTGCCCTCCCATCGCATTTTGCGCAGCATCAGCGTTGGGGAGTTGGTGCGGCAACTGGATGCCGAGGTGCTCTGCTGTCCGGATCGGATGGACCTGATGGTTGAAGACATTGCGGTAGGGGCGATGAACGTCAACTCGGCCTTGAAGTACTTCCGTAAGCTGGATCACAAGGCGGTGATCACCGGCGGAGACCGCACCGATATTCAACTGGCCGCCCTAGAAACTTCCACCCTCTGCCTGATCTTGACCGGCAAGCTCCCTCTGGATCCCCGCATTCAGTCTCGAGCAGAAGAGCTGGAAGTGCCGATCCTCTCGGTGGATCTGGACACCTTCACCACCATCAACCGCATCGAACGGGTTTTTGGGCAGATTCGCCTGCACGAGGAGGTGAAAGTCCGCTGCATCCAAGAGCTAATGTCAGCGAATTTTGACTTTTCCCGTCTCTATGCTCATTTGGGCTTGACACAACCCCTAGTGTCGGCGGTAGGTGCATAAGAAAAGTTATTACTGGCTTCTCTATATTTGGTGTCTAAATAGATATTTCTTCGAGATTGAGCACTATATCTGATCAAGACGAAATAAGCTCAGTTTTGACGCGCTGGTCTCTAGTGTCTGATGCTTTCCAGTATCTGCAATGATTTCTGCAAAAAAACGCAGGGATCTATCGCCGGTTTGGCCTACTCACCGAATTCGAGAGATATCATGCGAGTATTCATCACCTCAACACACCACTCCTCCCCCAGATTTTCTGGGGGTTTTTGTTCGTACTGTTTTTAACCTTGTGCGTCAGTGTCACGTAAGCTGATGTTGACGGGGTTTATGCTGCTAATAGTGTGAAACAAAGCTTTTCTGAAGCTGAATACACTAAACAGTGGTGCCGGCACGCCCTTCTGCAATAAGATGCAGTGTCTGTTGTCGAGCCGGGATCCCAAATGTTGCCGTTAGCGCCGGATGAGCACCATGGCCAAGGTTTCACGGATGCACAGCCGCAAAGGAGCGGGCCCCAGCCGTCTGGTTGCCTGCCCCCACAGTGGCATCTTCACCGACGGGGGATGTTCTCCCAATCCGGGGCCAGGGGGATGGGCCGTGGTGGTGGTTCAAGATGATCAAATTGTGGAAGAGTTTTGGGGAGGGGATCCCGATAGCACCAACAACCGCATGGAGTTGACCGGCCTCATCCGGGCCTTGCAATATTGCCGCCACACCCAGGGCAACGGCGTCGATACCATCTACAGCGACTCCCACCTTTGCGTACAGACCTACAACGACTGGATGGATCGCTGGGCAGCGCAGGGGTGGCGGCGGCGCACCGGGCCGGTGGAAAACTTGGATCTGGTTCAGGAACTGTATCAACTAAAGCAGCAGTGCCCTCAGGTGCAGGTGGTTTGGATCCAGGCTCACGAAGGGTTGCGCTGGAACGAGTACGTGGATGAGTTGGTCGCTCGCGCCCGGCCAAAGTAACAATTTCTACATATTCCGATGTATGAGGCTGCGATCACAGACAGGCTCTGAGTCCATCGCCTATCCTCAAGAGGACGGCTCGTCGCAGGTGTGATATGAAGACCCAACTTCAGTGCCGGTTTCGTCCTCTCTCCCTTACGTTGATGGCGGTGGGGGGCTCTTGGCTTCTGGGATCCTGCCAACTCAGAGGGCCACAGGTACAGTTGCCCGGCGATGTTCTGCCGGAAACCGCGCTGGTTCCCCAGTCGGCGCCCCTGGTGCTGACCTTTTCTACCCAACCGGAAGAATCTTTTCGCACTCACCCTGACCTTTTGGCCCAGTGGGAGAGCTGGACGGCAGAAGCTTTGGCTGAAACCGGCAAGGAGTTCTCTCGGGAAGAGATGCAAGCTTGGGCTGGCGAGCAATTCACGATGGCAGTGGTGATCCCCAATCTGGTGCCCGGAGCTGCCGAGCCGGTGCCCGGGATCCTGTTTGGAGCCAGCACCCGCAACGCTGATTTGTCTGGGCAATTCTTGGCCCGGGTGCGGCAACAGGCAGCAGCAGAAGGGGCCAACTTCGAGCAGCGCCAGGAGCAAGGGGTCACCCTCTATGTGCAAACCAACGGAGAGCCGGGCGAGCGGTGGGTAACTGCTGAGTTTGGCAACCGTTTTGTGGCGGTGGCCAACGACCCGAGGGTGATGCAGCAGGCGATTGCTGTGTATCGCGGCGAAGCAGAGCCGATTGGCCGCTCCGAAAGTTTCCGCACCGCTGTTGGCGATCTGTATAAGAGCGGCACGCTGGCCTTTGCCTACTTCAACTTCCAGGCTTTGCAGGAGGATCCCGAATCTTTCAAAGACTGGATGCAGGATCTGGATCCGGCGACGCTGGGATCCCTGCAACCCCTGCGCTCTTTGGCCATGGCTGCCCACTGGCAGGAGCAGGGCCTGCGGCTGCGCATGTTGACCCAGACCGATCCGAAAACCCAGGTGCAGGGGGGGTGGCAAACGGCTCGCGGCGAACTCATTCAGCGGCTGCCCGGCAATGCCTTGGCGGTGCTGACCACCCAGCAGATTGCCCAGCGCTGGCAAGCCGTTATGCCTGAGCTGGAGAAAGATCCGCCGGTCAAAGAGTCGTTAGAGGAGCTGCGGGCTGAGTTTCGCGCCAATACTCGCTTGGACTTGGAAAAAGATCTGCTGGCCTGGATGGATGGGGAGATGGCCCTGCTGGTGGCACCTGATGCCCAGGCCCATCCGCTGTTGCAGGGCATGGGAGCAGCCCTGGTGATCGAGACTGGCCAAAAAGACAAGGCCAACGCGGCCCTGACTCAGTTGGATCGGCTGGCCCAAGAATCCGGAGCACGGGTAACGGAAGCCGGTGGGCAGGTGATCTGGGCGGATCCCTTGTTTAACCGCCCGCTTTTGACCCGCGCCTGGGAAGGCAACTATTTGATCGTGACCAGCAGCACGGCGGCGCTGCAAACCCTCGCCCAACGCCAGGGCAATTTGCTTCCCCAAACCGAGCCGCTGAAAACCCTCTACGATCAGTTGCCCAAGCCCAACTACGGCTACTTTTTGCTGAATTGGCAAGGGATCCGAACAGTGCTGGAGGCCACACTACCGGGTGGTTTGGCAGGCTTGGAGCCGGAGGCCCGTGAGCTGCTGACCCGCATCGATGGGCTGGGCATTACCAGCTACCCTGCCGGGGATCACGCCTTTGGGTTGGAGCTGCTGGTTACTGTGCCACCAAAGCCCCAGCGATAAAACCGTGTCTCACGTTCTTCAGTCTTCCTAGGGGTTGGGGGTGAGGGCTATAGCCGAATTAGGCCATAGGTAAGGGCATAGCGAACCAGCTCGGTGCGGCTGCTGGTGCCCGTCTTGTTCAGCAGGCGGGTCACGTATTTTTCCACGTTGCGCACGCTGGTTTGCAGCTGCTTGGCAATCTCCTTGTTCATCAGCCCTTCTGCCACCTTCTCCAACACCTGTTGTTCCCGCGGCGTCAGCTCTACCTTGATGGGTGGGGGCAGGGGGGTGGGGGCAGAGGTCTGGGCAGGCGTGGCTGTGGCAAGGGTGCGCTCCGACAGCAGGGCGCGAATCGAGGCCAGCTCGCGGGCCACCACCTCCGAAGGGCTGGCAGCGCGGGATCGCTCAATGAGATTGGAGACAATGGCCACCAGCTCCTCCGGATCGAAGGGCTTGGGCAAATAGGCATCGACACCGGCCCGGTAACCCTGGATGCGGTCGGCGGTCATCCCCTTGGCGGTGAGGAACACCACCGGCAGATGGCTGTAGGGCTCGAGTTTTCGCAGTTGGGCCAAAAATTGATAGCCATCCATGCCCGGCATCATGATGTCGGAGATGATCAACTGAGGCTGGGCCGTGCTGAGCAGTTGCAGAGCCTGCTGGGCGTTGGCCGCCGGGATCACCTCAAAGCCGCTGTCCTCGAGGTAGGCTTGCACCGCTTCCCGTAAGCCGGGTTCATCATCTACTAGCAGAATGCGGGCTGCTGGACTGGCAGCAGGGGGTTCGGGTTTGGCTGGGGGAGAAGAGGCCATCTGCAGCTCCTGGGTAGCGTTCAAGCGTTTGGCGGCACCTGCCATCCCATATCTCTACAATCTTCCTACTAACCTGTGGGCAATCTCAGGCGAAAACAGGAGCCTTGGGGGGAGCTTTCCACCTGGAGATCTCCGCCCATCCGGGTGGCCAGGTCGCGGCTAATGGCCAACCCCAGCCCCTGCCCTGGCTTAGAAAGATCTGCCCGAAAAAAGGGATCGAAGATCCGCTCCAGGTTCTCAGGGTGGATGCCGGGGCCGTTGTCGCAGACGGCAACGAACACTTCCCATTGCGAAGCAGTTGAGGGATCTTCACCCAGCTCCACCTTCAGCCGGATCTCACCTGGGGGCGGGGTGTACTTGCAAGCGTTGTCGATCAAGTTATCAAGCACCTGCCGCAGGGCACGCGGATCGGCTTGTACAGGGGGTAGGGAAGGGGGCAGGACGGCTTGAAAGTGGTGTCCCTGCGTTTCGGCCAAGGCTTGATAGATGGGGATCCACTCCCGCAGCAGGTCGGCCAAGGAGAGGGGCTGAAGCTGGAGGGGGGCCGGGATCCCGTCCCAACGCTCAAACTCCGCCAACAGCTCCTGTAGATGTTTGCACTCCTGTTCAATGCTGAGGCCAATCCAGTGGTTGCGATCCTCGGGGGGCAAGCGTTTTTGCAATAACTTGGCCAGCGTGCTCAGGGCGGTGAGAGGATTGCGCATTTCGTGAAGCAAAGTGGAAAGCTGCTGGGCAGAAAGAGTGACCCCCTTAACCTTGGGTTCTCCGGCTCCGCAGACGGGTTCAGGCTCTGGATGGTGTTCAGCAACTTTTCTGGCTCTCGGCATGGATCCAATCTCTAGACTCTCCCGGCGCTGGCAGATCGATCCTAGCCCTACCTCCCCTGCAATCCGCCATATCAATCCTGAGACGCTATCGGGATCCCAACTGGGTGGCTTATAGCTGGCGGGGCAGGTAGATGTTGAGAATTTCCCCCCGACGGGCGCGATGGCGCACGGTGAGGTAGCCCCCCAAGGCGCGGAACAGAGTTTGGGTGACGGGAAGGCTGAGGCTTACTGCACCTGTGTCCGGCTGCACGACCAACAACTGCCCAATCGCCTGAGGGGATTTGGGCTCTGAGGCAACAGTGGCGTCGCTGCCCTCAGGTGTGTTGACCTGAAACTGAAGTTTGACCAGCTCCCCTGCGCTGACCAACTGGGCGCGAATGTGGCTGCCAGCCGGCGTGCTGCGGGCAATGCGGTCGACCATGCCAAACAGCACCGCTTCCAGCGCCTTGGGATCGCTGACCACATCCGGCAGCTCATCGGGAATCTCCAACTCCAGTTGGGATCCCCGCCGTTCCACCTGCTCCTGCCAGCGAGGCAGGTTTTGCCGCACCAAGTCCACCAGCGCAATGGGCTCTAGCTGAAGCCGACGCCCCTCCTGTGGGGTAGCAGCGGGCATCACCGTTTCTGTAGCCTGGAAAAACAGCCCGAAGCGGTTGATTTGCTCGGTACATTCGCGGTCAATTTTCTCCACGTATTCCCGTACCCGCGACGGCAGATCGTGCCGCTTCAGGATGAGACTAACCAAGGTGCGGATGGTGCTGAGGGGCGTCTGGATCTCGTGGATGAGAGCCCGCAACAGTTCTGCCTCCGAAAGGCTGTTCTGTTGGCCTTGACCGGCAGGCTGGCCATGGGAAGGAGGAGACCGCCGCTTCTGCCAATCTTCTGGCCGGGTTGTGGGCGCAGGGGAGTTCTCGGCTCTGGCGGGGGGTAAGCGAGCGGGCGGGGATCCCGACTCGGCCAGGTTTCCCAGCAGAAGAAGGCTGCTGAAGCGGGCCAGCACCCGCACATGGGGCTCCATCAGGGGATGGTGCTTCATCAACTGCTGCCAGAAGGGCAAGCGATCCGGCCTACCCTGTTGAACCCGCTGCTCTAGGATCTGCCAAGCCCGATGCACCACTTCCGGCTCAAAAGACACCATCATCCCCCTCTGCCGCGTGTGGGGGTGATGCCCTTGGGCGGCCACCGCCGAAAAAACAGGGGTGAGCACCAGCAAAAAAGGCTCCTCCACCAGGGGATCCTGCGGCAGGAGAGGGATCACCGTCTGGCCAGGGGTCAGAATCGACTCAGGGGACAAGTCAGGGGTAAACAGCCAGGGATCTTCACGGGCCAGCTCCCGCAGCTTCAGGTTTGGCTCTGGAGCGTCAATGGGCGACGGCAGTTGAGGCAGCGGATCCCGAACCACCCAGGGGGGCCACCAAGACACCGGCCCACCGATCACCACCCCAAACTGTCCAACTTCTTGCCATAGCTGGAGCAGGGCTGCCACCGTCTGCTGCCAGGAGTGCTCTCCTGCCCCCGGCAACCATTCCGGCAAGGGCAGATCGGCCCACAAAGCTTCCATCAAGGACAGAAATCGGCGGCTGTTCACGGATCTCTTTGACCCATCCTTCCCTTGTAGGGTAGCGGTTGTGGCCCCTCTGGGGCAGGGGAAAACCTCACCTTTTCCGGGGCGGATCCCCGTCTCACTCAGGGACAAGAATCCTCGTCCTCATACGGTAGCGAGTCTGTCCAATCAGCCTACCCGTCCATCCGGCAGAGTTGCCCCGCGCAAATTGGCCCCGCTGAGGTTGGCTGTGCTCAGATCGGCTCGGGTTAGGATCGCGCTGCCGAGATCGGCATTTTCCAGATTGGTGCGGCCCAAATAGGCGTCCACCAGGTTGGCATACCGCAAATCGGCCCCGGCCAGATTGGCCCGACTGAGATCCGTCCGCGCCAGTTTGGCCGAGCACAAAGAACTCGCGGAAAGATCGGCTGCGGCCAGATCCGCCTCGCTCAAGTTGGCCTCTGTCAGATTCACCTGGCGAAGTATCGCCTCCTTCAAGTTGGCCCGCGCCATCTGCACCCCTTGCAGGTCTGCCCCCAAAAAAGAAACCCCCCTCAGGTCGGTCTCGCTCAGGATGGCTCCCTGCAAACGGGCTTGCTGCAGGCTGGCCCCTTGCAAGTTGGCCTTGATCAAACTGGCCTCTTTTAGGTTGGCCCCGCTCAGGTCGGCCCGTGTCAAATCCGCTCCCGACAGGTTGGCTCCGCTGAGATCAGCGCGGCTAAGATTGGCGTTGCGCAGTACCGCTCCCCGGCGGCTATCGAAACGGAGATTGGCCCCCCGCAGGCAAGCCCCTCCCAAGTTGGCACTGGTGAGGTTGGCCCAGCGCAGATCCGCATCCAGCAGGTTGGCATCGATCAACAGAGCCAGCGTTAGGTTGGCCCCATGCAAATCTGCTCCTTGTAGGGTGGCGCCGTGCAACTGGGCATCTCTGAGATCCGCCTCGCTCAAGTCCGCCTGGCTGAGGTTGGCCCCCCCGAGGTTAGCCCCGACGAGGTTGGCCTTCTGCAGCTTGGCCCGCCCCAAGAAGGCGAAGATCAAATTGGCGCTGTGCAGGTTTGCTTGGGAGAGATCCACCCCGATCAAATCGGCCCGGCTCAGGTCAAGGGCGGCCAGGTTCTCGCCGGCAAAGTTGATCCGTCCTGCCCGGTAAAGCCGAAGCAGATCCTTGGCATCCATAGAAGAGAGGGGAGAGCTCAGAGAAGTGAGAGAGGAGCTGCACTGGTGGTTATTCTAGATAAGGATCCGGGCGTTTCCCCAGCACTCTGCGCAGCTGATCGCCAGTGTTGAACGGGATCCCCAAACAGCGGGTTTGAGCTTCAAACCAGCCCGAACAGACGGCGCTCTGCCTCCTCCATGCGATCCAAGAAAGCAGCAAATTTGGTGGAGATCTCCCCCACTTCCTGCAAAAAGGCGCGTAGTGTTTGGTACTTGAGAACCAAGGCTTCCTCTAGGGTGCAGGTTTGGAACTGCTCATCCAACGCCTTGCCCAACTCGCTCAGGGCCTGTTCGATAGCAGTTTTGACAGAGCCGACGCTGCGCCGCACCAAACGCATCACCTCCTGCTCCAACTGCGGCTTTTGCTGGGCCAGCTCGCTGCTGGCCAACACCTGTCTTAGGGAAGCATAGGGATCCGCCAGCTCAGCGGGCATTTCGGTAACCGCCTCCGGCAGAGCCTGTTTTGCATTGCTGACGCGCAGGGGCTGCACCAGGCGCCACTCCGATTGTTCTAGCTTTTTCAAGATCCCCATGAACATTGCGGCGGATCCCTCGACATCCCTCAAGAAGCCGCGCAGCACCTGGTGTTTGAGGGTCAGATATTGGACGGGATCCTCATCCTGCAGACCTTCGTCCAGGGCGTTGCCCAACTCGCTTAGGGTGTTCTCGATGGCAACCATCAAGGATCCGGCGCTGTGATGGAGCAGTTGGCGGCAGGACTCTGGGATCTCCTGTCGCAGGTCAGAAGAGGGGCCGGGTGGTGTTGTCCAGGTTGCAAAAGCCAGAGGATCTGCAGGTTCTTCCTCATCTTCTGGGATCCCAGCGTCAATCCAAGTCATGGGGCTGGCCAGGGACTCTGCCTCGCCCGCGCGAGCGGCATCTTCGGTATTCAGCCAATCCAGATTGGCGGAGAGAGGCTCAGCAGCCAATCCTCCGCCGGGGAGGGTCGCTGGGGGCACGTCAACGTAAAGAGGCTTCAGCATCTGCAGCACAGCATTGGCGGCTTGGCCATCCTGATCCGGCTCCTGCAACTGCTGCACCGCCTCCTTCAGCCGGGCTTCCAGTTCTTGGGGGGAGGCGCAGGCATCGTAGAGGGCTCTGAGCAGCTCGTCCAGGCTGTAGCGCCGCAGGGCCGCCAACCCCTGCAGAGTAGGCTCTACTTTGTGGTACAAAGCCGTGAACAGAACCAGCTTGGCCCGCAAAGGGCTGGTTTGCCGCATCACCCCTGCCCGCAGCTCGAAGGGATCGTAGTCTTGCTTTTGCAGTCGTGGGCTTCCATACTCCAAGGACAAGATAGGCGAGGGTGCGGCCCAAGCTGATGGCTCCTTGAGCGAGGGCATGAGTGGGCTAGAGGGATCCGCTTGGGGCTGTTGATACAGGGGCTGTAGCTTGCTTAGCAGCATCTTGGCGATGCGAGCATACTCGGCTTTTTTGTTGATGCGGCTGAGGGCCTCTCGAAAGCGTTGGCCCAAAGCATCAAGGGTAGCGTGCTCACGGCAAAGCTGCTCCAGCAGGGCTTTCAGATCTATCTGGCTCAACTTGCTGACATCGCTTTCCCAAGTGCTGGTGCAGGCAAAGTAAACCAGCTTTTTCACTCGGTCTGCGTACCCGCCCTGCTGCACTTCTTGCACAACAAGGCCAAAGGGATCCGAGACAACCATAGGGAGCTGCTAAGCAGGAGTAGGTGGATCTAAGCTTACGAGGATCTTTGCGGTTTTTGAACAAGGACGGGTACCTTGCTGGGCAGAATAACACATCCTTCCCAGACCTGATGTTTGCCCAGGGATCCCCCAGCCATCAAGTGGGATTTAGCGGCCTATTTTTTGCAGGGCTCTTTCCACCTGTACTACATGGCGGTTCAGTCCCAAGTTTTCCGCCGGGATCCCCAGGGCCAGGCCCACCAATTGTGGCAAATGCAGGATCGGGATCCCCAGCTTGCGCCCGATCACCTGTTCCACCTCCGGCTGCCGAGAGTCCAAGTTGAGGTGACATAGAGGACAGGGGGTAACCAAACAATCGGCTCCCGCCTCTATGGCCTCTACGAGATGCCGGCCTGCCATCGAGAAAGACTGCTGCGGGGCGTAGCTGGAAATGGGCCAGCCGCAACACTGGGTGCGCCCGCGATACCAAACAGGGGTGGCCCCCAAACGCTCGAAGAGATCCTCCATCAAATGGGGATCCCGTGCCACATCGAAGCGGGAGATGTCGTAGGCCCGCAACAGATAACACCCGTAGAAGGCAGCGCAGCGCAGTCCCAGGAGAGGCCGTTTGACCTGTTGGGCCAATCGCTCCAGGCCGTAGTCATGAGCCAGCACCCACAGCAAATGGCGCACATCGCCTGTGCCCTGGTAGCAGCTCTCGCAGCCTCCTTTCTGGCACAGGGCCTGCACCTGGTGAAAGTACTCTGGACTCGCGGTTTTCGCAGCCTTCAACTTTTCATTCACGCGGCCCAGCACTCCCTGACAGGTGCTGCAGTGGGTAAGCATCGGCAGCCCCAGCGCTTCCGCCAAAGCCAGGTTGCGGGCATTCACCGTATCTTCCAGCAGCTCCGATTCTTCTTTGAAGGTGCCCGAACCACAGCAGGAAGCGGCTTCCAGCTCCACCAGTTCAATGCCCAGATGCCGCGCAATCTGGTCGGTGGAGTCATACAGCTCACGACAGGCCCCCTGGGCCACACAGCCGGGGTAGTAGGCGTAGCGCAAAGGTGAAGGAACAACCGCGGTCATGAGAAGACGTGAGAAGAAGAAGAGAATTGGGTTTGCGATCTCAACGGTAATAACAATCCATGGATCCATTGCCCACACAGCAGAGCACTGGCCTGCCTGCAGAGCGGGAACCCAGAGCCTAAGATCCTACACCCATGCGCTGCCACAGCACATCCGTTGCTGCCCAGGACAGGGAGTTTGTCAAAGCTTCCCTATTTATCTGCCCCTATTTTGAAACCATTCGGAGCCGATACCCTATTTTTCTCCCTGCCTAGTGCCTCCCTAGCCGATGTCGGGTAGATTTGGCGGTAGCCATCGCTGAGGAATCGGTCAACGCCTTATGAACAGCCCGATCCAGGATCGCGATTTCCCCTTTTCACCCCGCTCTAAGCAGGGCAGTCTGGGTTGGAGCCTTCCTCTAAAAGGTTGGGGATTTGGCTTGTTTTTCGGATCCCTAGTTTGGGCAGGATGGGCAAGTCAACTCCAGCTATGGGCCCAGCCGGTCGAACAGCAACCTCAGGAAGAAGTCCTTGTGCCAGGGCGCAATTTGGATCCTGGGGCGCAAATCCGGGTGCGTAACGAGCTGGTCAAGATCTGTGGGGACTATCGTTGCGAAGGCTATCGCTTTTCGGTACGGGTACCGATCAGCCCTGAAGACACCCTGGAAACTCTGCTGGGGCGGCTGGATACGGAGATGCTGCGGGAGGTGGATCGGGTGTTTCAAACTCGGCCCGATTTGAATCGAGTCATTGTCGATGGCTACGTCTTCTCGGGTACTCCCGCTTTTGTCAGCCGGGAAGTGCTGCTGCAAACAATGTTTGTGCCCCGTCACCGTTGGGAAGTGGGGCGCTTTGGGCCAGAGCAAGATGCGATTTTCTATGCCGAGCTGTTGGGACAGGTGACGCCCTTTCTAACTCCATCCCCAACCCCCACGCCTACACCTGGGCCTGTGCCTGGAGAAGCTGTGCCCCCTCTGCCCCCGCCTCCTGGAGCAACTCCTCCCGTAGAGGCAACACCTACTCCTCAAGAAACCCCAGCCGCTCCACCTCCACCTCAAGGGGATGTAATTCAGCGGCAGCCGATCCAGCCCTGAGGGGGTTATGGGGTGGCTAAGTCTGGGTTGTGAGGGATCCTCAGGATCCCTTGTTTTGTGACCAGGCTAGTGCCCTCCCAGTTGTCGCGGGGTTGAGTCCTGAGCCGAGGTGATCTAGGCTTCAAAAGTGGAGGGATCCCTCCAATTCATTGCTTGACTGGTGTGTGGCGGCATGGCAGGACACAGCAAGTGGGCCAACATTAAACGGCAAAAGGCCCGTGTAGATGCCAAAAAGGGCAGCCTCTTTACCAAGCTCTCGCGGGCCATCATCGTGGCAGCTCGCAACGGCTTGCCAGATCCGGATGGGAATTTTCAGTTGCGGGCGGCAGTGGAGAAAGCCAAAGCAGCGGGGATGCCCAGCGAAAACATTGAACGAGCCATTGCCAAGGGAGCCGGCAACTGGAGCGACGACAGCCCCCTGGAAGAAGTTCGCTACGAGGGCTACGGCCCCGGTGGGGTGGCTGTGTTGATCGAGGCCATGACCGACAACCGCAACCGCACGGCTGCCGAGGTGCGAGAAGCCTTCAGCAAAACCGGCGGCAGCTTGGGAGAAGCCGGCTGTGTGAGCTGGCTGTTCCGGCAAAAAGGGGTGATTAGCCTAGAGGGGGTGACAGATCCCGAAGCTCTGCTGCTAGCGGTAGCCGAAGCAGGCGGGGAGGATCTCAAGGTAGAGGGAACCGACGCAGAAGTCTACTGCGATTACACCCTGCTGGAGCAGGTGGCCACCTACCTGAAAAAAGAGGGCTACCCAGTGCAAGATGCGGCCATCCGCTGGATCCCCTCTACGGAGGTGCATGTGGAGGATCCCGATACGGCCAAGTCAGTGCTTGCCCTGATGGAGCGTCTCGACAACCTAGACGATGTGCAGAATGTCTATGCCAATTTCGAGATCGACGAGGCGGTGATGGAAAGCCTGGCCTAAAGGTTCTAGCGCAGCTTGACGGCGGTGCCGGCGGCGGTAACGAGGATCATTGTCGTGCTCATGTTGGTATGAATGCTAACGCCTAGGATGCCATTTGCTCCCAAACGTTTGGCTCGCTGCTCCAACTCTTCCAAAACCTTTTTCTGGGCATTCTCGAGAACTTCTTCATAGGTTCTTGTGCGTCCCCCGATGATGTTGCGGAGGGTAGCAAGGAAGTCCCGTAGAACATTGGTGCCATAAACTACCTCGGCGGTAACAATGCCCAAGTAACGCTCAACCTCTCTACCTTGGAGCACGTCTGTAGTGGTCAGCAGCATGGCTTGCTTCCTGGGTCAACACCCACCAAGATAGTCGGGATCCTCAACCTTTGGAATCGGGTTCTTGCCCTGTGTTTTCAGCAGAGTGGCGATATGTCGAAGGGCGACCAATCCCTACAGATAACCGTTCCACAACGCATAGTCATTTAT
>NZ_JANSHV010000071.1:0-10095 GCF_047461775.1 Synechococcus sp. R6-5 | reverse complement strand
TTTCAGGAGAGTTGGCAAGGGGAGGGGATCCAAAGTCTGAAACCGGGGCCGTAGGGGGTGGGGTTGCCGCAGTCAAGGCTGTAGCAGGCAGAGAAGATTGCGCCTCGGCCAAGGTGATGGGCTCCTCATCGGCGGCAGCCATCGGTTCTGGGCTGGAAGCCCGGCGGGCCAGTTGCAGGCGCTGAGCAAGTGTTTGCGCTGACCGAAAGCGCTGGTAGCCCTCCAGAGAGAACTCCGTCCCGCCGACGCCAACAGTGGGCAGGGGGTCCAACTGGGCGAAGACGGCCTCCCCCGTCCCCAACCACAGGGAGCCGCCCCAGCAAAGAGCCAACCACTTTGCCCAAGGGCTGAAGTCAGGGGGGAAGTTGCAGGATTTCACCGTAAAAACCGCCACAGTAAAGAAAGGCCTACCCCACCGAAAATCATATTCGGCAACCAAGCAGCCAGCCAGGGATCGATGTGCTCAACTCGACCCATCGCTCGTCCCAGGCTCATCAGTACATAGTAAATAAACACCAGAACAATCGCTAGCGCCACGCCGCCGTAGCGCCCCGTTTGCCGCACCGTTTGCAGGCCCAAGGGGGCAGCCACCAAGATGGCGAAAAAGCTGGCCAAAGGAATGGCGAACTTGAGGTGGTATTCCGTCAGGCAGCGAGCCACATCGGCAGAAGGACGTTGCTCCGCTCGATATCGCTGGCACTGCTCCCACAGCTCCCCCGCCCGTTGCTCTTGGGGCACTTTTTCCGCGTACACCAGGCCCACCAGTTTGTTGACGATGTTGAGCTGCATTTCTTCCACCTGGCCTTCATAGTAGGTGCGCCCCTGCTCGTCATAACGGCGGATCACCACATCTCGCAGTTGCCACGATTGGCCCACCTGCTGCGCGGTTTGAGCGGAGATCACCTGCGGATAGCGCAGGTGGCCGGTCTCAGCTTTGCGATCCAGGATCAACAAATCCTGCATCAAGCCGGTCTTCGGGTCAATCGATCCGACATGAAACCAGAGATCATCATCCACCCGCACGATCTCTTCTGGATTAAACAAAAGGGCATCCTGAGCCAAGATGAGGTTTTTATTCAGGGTTTTCACCTTTTGGTTGGTTTCCGGCACAATGACTTCATTGGTCAACAGTGCCAAGCCGCTGATCAGCAGGCCAATACAGAGCACGGGGATAAACACTTTGCGATAGGGGATCCCAGCAGCACGCAGGGCGGTGATCTCGCTGTCGGCTCCCATTTTGCCCAGGGTGAGCAAGGTGGCAAAGAGGCCGGCAATGGGAAAGGTGACCACCAAAATGGCGGGCAAATTGAGGAGGAGAATGTGCAAAATGGTCAGGGGAGGGGCGCCCTTTTTCACCAGCAGATCGGTGTAGATAAACAGCTGGTTGCCCAGCATCATCACCGTGCCCCCGGCCACCCCCAGAAAGAAGGGGCGGATCATCTCTTTGAAGAGATAAAACTCCAAAAAGGCAGCTCCCAATCTCAGGGATCCCCAAAAGCTGCCCGCTTGAGCAGGGGTTCTGCGCAGTTTGCCCTCGGCGAGTGGAGCCGTCATGACATCACCTCGGATCACAACCTCAGCCAAACCTGGACGATCAAAAACCACAGATGGCTCCCCGAGGGGGGATCCCATCAGAGGGCGTCGGTGATGCGAAACTGAAACATGCCCTGCTGTTGCCCGTCCCCTTCGACGGTGTATTCATCTTGTTTTATGTTCAGGGTAACCAGCTTGCCACTGAGGCGATTGGCGCCCCGGCACATCTGATCCAGCGCGTTGCGGCCCGGCAGAGCTTGGGTGCTCTCCCCGGGAAGGCGGCCGACCTCTCCCCGATCGCAGAGCACCACAGGAGCCTGTTCGGCGCTGATTTTGAAAATTTGTTCTCGGTCAAAGTAATCGGCGCGATCCCCTTCGATGGCGCGGTTGGCCTGCACAATAACCACATTGCCAAAGAAGCGGGCATCGCCGCTGGCTTGGTCGATCTCCACCCAGTCGGCGTAGATCACCGTCGGCTGATCCACATCCGCCTGGGTCTCTGAGTTTTGCAAGCGCCGCGCCAGCCAGTCCCCTTCGATCTGCTCGATCACCACCTCTCCCCGCAGCTCCACTTTCTCAGGGGTGATGGTGGCTTGGTTGGCCTTGGCCCTACGTCCCCGCTGGATAAACTCGACGGCATCGCTAAACTCGGAAGTACCGGTGCGGGAGTTGTAAACCAGGCGGGCAGCCCGCACTTCGGTTTCGGCTTGGCGCAGTTCTTCCGTCAGGGATCCCCCGCCGGGCGTGGGGGTAGAGGTAGCCATCTGCCGGTAGAGGACGTTGTCTTCAAAGAGGAAGATCTTGTCGCGGTGGTTGCCCTCCAGGCGGGCGGAGGTGAGCACCCGTCCGGGTTCTTCCAGGGTAACTCCTCCCGTCAACAGACTTTGGGATTCGCGGCGGCGGTAGGTGCCCTGGGCCGCCTGGATGATGGTTTCCCCCTGGCGAATCTCCAGGTTGCCTTCCCCTTGGGCAATTTGTGTGTTGCGGTCGTACGTGAGGCGGTCGGCAATGATGGTGACTTCTTGATCCTGTTGGTCTGGGGTCGCCTCCGGGCCGGGAGAGGCCTGGGCCAAGCGCAGATCGGCCAATAAGGGATCCCGGCTGCTGTCGCCGGCCACCTCTTGCAACACCACACCGCCGGAGAGAATGCTTTGGGCCTGTTGCCGCAGGTAGGTGCCCTGGGGAGCGCGAATCTCGATGCCGCGTTCGCGAATGCGCAGGTTCCCTTTCCCCTCGGCCACCTGGTTGGTGCGGTCGTAGGTGATCTGGTCGGCGGTGATGGTGGTGGAGGTGGGTGCCGAGCCGTTTGGGGGCAACACTATCAGCTTGCCCTGCTCGGCCCTGAGAAGGGCAAATTGAAAGTTAAACGAGCCAGAGCGGCCCTGCAACACCATTTCCCGGCCTTTGAGGGTGAACTCCGCGGGCACCTCGATGCGTTCTTCGGGGGTGACTCTCAGGGCGCTGGTCAAGAGCAGGCTGCCGTCGCCGCTCCTCACCTCCACCTCCTCATCCAAATACAGCTCGTCGGCGGTGGCATTGTAGCGGGCTCGCTTGGCCCGCCAAGTCATCTGCTCGCTGCTATCAAAAAAGGGATCCGGCACCCCTTCCTGTCGGTCGGCGCTTTCTCCGTAGAAGTAGCCGTGCGCCCCCTGCTCAAATACCTGTTGCCCGGCTGCCAGATCCACCTGCTCGGCGATCAGTCGCCACCGCTGATGGCCTCCCCGACGACCCAAGATATCTACCCTGCGGCTGACCGAGAGGGGCTGGTCGGGGGGAGGAGACTCCACCTTCACTTCTTCGATGTCGATCGACAAGGCCCAGCCCACCAAAGCAGCCAAGATGCTGCTCCCCAACAGCGCCACCCCCAGGTTGGAATTGAAGAATCGCCGCATCCTGTTTTCGCTGCCGCCTCACCTCGACCCGAACTGACCACTCCCCTTGGAGCCAACGCTCTGAGCTAGCACTCTAGGCTGTAGCTTATCCCATTTTGCCGGCTGCACCGGAGGGATCCCGCGCACACCTAGCCTTAAGCCGACTTTTCAGCCTTCAGCCATAGCGGCTGAGGATGAACCCTAGCCCCAGAAACAGCCCCAGCCAAAAATGGAGACTGACGGCGATGAACTTGGAGTGGCTAATCCGCTGCGGCTGATCGTGATAGGTACCCAGCAGGCGGGAAAGCCGCACTGCAAACGGGATCCCCGCCAAACTCAGCAGTGTCCAAGCCGGAAAGATCCCCAGCCCCACAAACAGCAGCATCAAGGCAAAAAGGCTGCTGCAGAGCCAGGGGATGAGGCGGGCCGAGCGCAAGGTTCCCAGGCGGGCCACCGGCGAGCGCTTGCCACAGGCTAAGTCATCCTGCACTTGATGGAAATGGGAACAAAACAAAATCAAGCTGGTCGCCATTCCCACCACCAGTGAGGCCGCTAACCCCGGCAGCGACCAAGTCTGGCTTTGGCTGTAGTGGGCAGCCGAGACCGCCAGCGGCCCAAAGCTGAAAAAGCAGAGGATCTCCCCCAGGCCCTGGTAGCCCAGGCGCAGGGGCGGCCCTTGGTAGGCATAGCCCAGCCCACAGGCCAGCAGCACCAACAGCAGCACCGTCGGATCCCATTGCCGCCAGCTCAGCCACAGGATCCCCAGCAGACCCAGGGCCAAAAAGGCATTCCCCACCCAAAACACCTGCCCCGGCTTGCCCGTCAGGTTAACCAGGGAGTGGAGTTTGTTTTTGTCCACCCCTGTCTGGGCATCGAACACGTCGTTGCTGATGTTGACCCAGGCCAAGATGCAGATGGCGGCTCCCCAAAACACCCCCAAAACCCCCAAATCCAGTACCCCTGACTGGGCGTAGGCAATGGCGGATCCCACCCAGATGGGCATGATCGCCACGCTGTACATGGGGGGCTTAAGGGCAGCCATCCACAATTGCCGGCGGGAGGGGTCACTCCATGCGACCTCTGCTGCTGGCTGCACTTGGCCGACATCTGGATTCATGGGAGTTCTCCTTGGGAAGCAAGCCTGCTCTGGGGCCTGTCTCTGGATCTGTCTACAACCATCTGCTCTGTAGGGTAGAGCGCCTGAGAAAGCATCCCCCAGGATGCTAAGAAACTTTGCAGTCCGTGAAGAAGCTCCTCAGATCTGGCCCCCAGAAGCTCAGGCTGCCGGCCCTTCTCCTAATCTCTTATCCTAAAGTCATCTTCTGCCGGTCTCCATCGACGGGTGTCCTGTTTTCGGCCAAGGTGGGATCGTCTTCTTTTTCTTGCGCATGACCTCTTCTCTTTCCCCTTGGAATGCCCACGGTACGCTTGAGTGCCTGGAGTGGCCGAGAGCATGGCCGCCGACTCGCACTTCTACCTGGACGGACGAGGCGAGGGATCGGCGCCACTGGGATCCCTTCCTAGCCGCCTGCCAACAGATGGCGCGGGCGCGGGGTGTTCCCCAAATCCTCAGCTTGTCGCAGCCCATCCCAGAGCTGGATCCGCTGGCGGTGCTGGCCCAGAGGCTGGGTTCGCTCCCCACAAACCGATTCCCGAGCTACTGTTATCTCTCCCACAAGGCCCACGGGGAAAGGGTGCGGGTGTTGGGATGGGGATCCCTGCGGCAGGTTGATCTCGCGGGAGAAGGGGACTTGCGGGCGGCACGGAGCTTTGTAGAAGAGCTGCAGCCCCACGTCCATGCCGCTTGCATTGGCAGAACGGAGCCCTCGGAAGTGGGAAGATTCCCAGACAGCCGGCAGGAACGCCCTCTGTGTTTCTGTCGCCTCAGTTTCAGCCCCAGGAGCAAAGGGGGGACAGCGCTGGTGCTGCCACGTTGGCAACTGTTGCAGGTACCAGGCTCCTGGGGATCCCTGACGGTAGCGCGGCTCAATCTGGAAATTGCTCCCGAAAGTGACCTAGCAGCTTTGGCCGGGCAGATCACCGCCTTTTTTGCCCAAATGGAGCGCCTTTCTCGATCCCCCTTGCCCTCGTGGGAATTGCAAGCTCCTGTGCCAGTGAACTTGGAGGAAGCCCCCCTCTTGGCGCGCATCCAAAAAGCCCTGCAGGTGATTCAGGCGGGATCCCTGGAGAAAGTGGTGCTGGCCGAAGCCGTGGATCTGCACTTGCCTGTCCCGCCGTCAATCCCGTCCCTGCTGGCCTACCTGGAAAAAGATCATCCCGATTGCAGCATCTTTGCCTTTGCCGCTGGCGTCAGCGGGCCGAAGTCCTTGGAGGCAGATGCTCGGGGGAATTTGCCGGCCAGGCCTCTCCCCCTGGTCCAAGAGGGGGCCTTTCCCCAGGTTTTCTTGGGGGCCACTCCGGAGCGCTTGCTTTCCGTGTGGCAAGGCCGGGTGCAGATCGATGCCTTAGCCGGCTCCGCCGCCCGCGGCGCCACCCCTGTCCAGGATCGCCAGTTGGCCGAGGAGCTGCTCCGCAGCCCCAAAGACCGCCGCGAACACCAGTGGGTGGTGCGCTCGATCCGGGAGGCTCTGAGTCGGTTGGGAATGGATCCCTGCATTTCCCCGCAACCGCGGCTGCTCCGTCTAGCCAACATCCAGCATCTGCAAACCTTGATCGAGGCGGAGCTCCCCGCCGATGTACATCTGTTCGATCTGCTAGCCC
The DNA here is from genome assembly GCF_047461775.1 of Synechococcus sp. R6-5. Classification (NCBI taxonomy): domain Bacteria; kingdom Bacillati; phylum Cyanobacteriota; class Cyanophyceae; order Synechococcales; family Synechococcaceae; genus Synechococcus; species Synechococcus sp. R6-5. The sequence continues at coordinate 3,970 of NZ_JANSHV010000071.1, read as the reverse complement.
AGCTCCACCCGACGGCAGCGGTGGGAGGGTATCCCCAACAGGCGGCGCTGCAGTGGCTAGAGCGGTTGGAACCCTTTGATCGCTCCAGCTATGCCGCTCCCTTGGGCTGGGTAGACTTACAGGGCAATGGCGAGTTTGTGGTGGGGATCCGCTCCGCCCTAATTCGGGGGAATTGGGCCCGCTTGTATGCCGGTGCCGGGATTGTGGCTGACTCCAACCCAGAGCAAGAGCTGGCCGAGATTCGTCTGAAGTTGCGCTCTCTGGTGCAGGCTCTGGCCTTGCGACCTGCAGCTCCTCCGCTCCCCAGCTTCTGAAGAGAGGGGATCAGGAAGATGTTTCTGCCGCCGCTGCGGGAGGTGGATACGAACCCCTCCACGAACAGCTACAGTGAGAAAGCCGGTCTTTGATTAGCCTCGGTGTCCTCTGCGGCATGGCGACCCTGAATCCCACCCATCCCCCTCGTATAGCCGGATCCCGCGCGCAAGTGGGGCTTTGGCCCGGCCTGATCCAGCACTATCGGGAATGGCTCCCCGTCAGCGCCAGCACACCTGTGGTCACGCTACATGAGGGCAACACGCCTCTGGTGCCTTCCCCGGCTTTGAGCCAACGGCTGGGGCGAGACTGTCAAGTTTACCTGAAGTTGGAGGGCCTCAACCCCACCGGTAGTTTCAAGGATCGGGGTATGACGATGGCCGTGTCCAAGGCCAAAGAGGCAGGGGCAGAGGCGATCATCTGCGCCAGCACCGGCAACACCTCGGCGGCGGCTGCTGCCTTTGCGGCCAAAGGAGGTCTGCGGGCCTATGTGCTGATCCCCGATGGCTACGTGGCCAAAGGCAAACTGGCCCAAACCCTGATGTACGGGGCGGAGATCATCGCCGTTCAAGGCAACTTCGACCAAGCGCTGGCTATGGTGCGGCAGCTGGCGGAAACCTACCCGGTGGCCCTGGTGAACTCGGTCAACCGCTTCCGCTTGGAAGGGCAGAAAACCGCCGCCTTCGAGGTGGTGGATGCTTTGGGGGATGCCCCCGATTGGCTCTGTATTCCGGTGGGCAACGCGGGCAACATCACGGCTTATTGGATGGGGTTTTGCCAGTACCGCCAGCAGGGCAAGGCTACCCGTCGCCCTCGTCTCTACGGCTTCGAGGCTGCCGGTGCTGCCCCCATGGTGTTGAACCGGGTGGTGGAACACCCAGAGACGGTGGCCACGGCCATTCGCATCGGCAATCCTGCCAGTTGGGTGAAGGCCAAGGCGGCAGTGCAGGTGAGCGGCGGTCAGGTGGATAGCGTCACCGACGAGGAGATTCTGGCAGCCTATCGTCTCCTGGCATCCGAAGAAGGGATCTTTTGCGAGCCGGCCAGCGCGGCCTCGGTGGCCGGATTGCTGAAATGGCGAGAGCAGGTGCCTGCTGGAGCACAGGTGGTGTGCGTGCTGACGGGCAATGGCCTTAAGGATCCGGACACGGCCAGCCACCAGGGATCCGCTCCTATCCACACCGGCGTTGTCCCTGAGCTGTCCGCTGTTGCTCGTCTGATGGGTTTCTAGCAGAAACCGCCCGCTGGTTAGGGTCAGGCGTTCCCCTTGGGCGGCGCTCCGTCGCCTATCGGGCATCGCCATCTGGCAAGCGGCATTCCTCTCTCGGCCATACGCTACAGCCCCAGCTCAAAGCCCGCATTGTGCGGAAAGAGCTGTGTCGAGAAATTCCCGAATTAGGGGCAGCACCTGTTCCCCATGCAAGGCAGGGATGGCGTGGCCGGCCCCGGCCAGGATCTTGAGCTGAGCCCCAGGGATCCCTTCGGCATAGGTTTGGCAGTGCCAGAGGGGAATGGTGTCGTCCTGTTCGGCGGCGATCACCAGGGTGGGGGCCTGAATGTAGTTGAGATAATGTTCAACCGTATCGACAGCAGCTTGTGGGCGCAGACGTTGTCGGAGAAATTGCCGAGCGACCGGCTGCTGACGCAGGGATCCCCGCAACCACAAGAGCTGGGCCAGCTTGTCTTCCCAATGCCACCAGCGGGCCAGCGGAGCGATCGCCCGCAACAGCCAATCCACCCAAGCGCTTTCCCAGAGCAAGGGCCGCAAATGGTTGTAGCGTCTCACAAAGCTGTCGTCGCGGATCCCGGCAGGAGCCAACAAAACCAACCCCCGCAGCGGATACCGCACGGCGTAAGCTGCCGCCACCCATCCCCCAAAGGAATGGCCCACCAAAACCGGAGCAGCTAGGCCCAGCCTTTGGACAAATCCGCGCACAAACTCTACTTCTGCAGCGATGTCGTAGTGCAAGGCCGGTTGGCCGGACTGCCCGAACCCCAGTAAATCCAAGGCAATGCAGCGATATTCGTCTCCCAACCCTTGCATCAGCGGCCACCAGTTGGCATGAGTGGCCATAAAGCCATGCAGAAACAGCAGTGGGATCCCTTTTCCCCACTCTCGATAGGCAGCCCAACAGGACTCTGCCCCTGCGATGCTCAGCCCTTTCAATTCCACCCTGTGCAGCGGGATCCCTTGAACGCGGGCCTGTAACTCCGCCAAGCGCTGGGCCAGGGGGAGTCGTTCCAACAGCGTTTGCCTGGTCATCGGCTTGGGGTCAGTAGACACAGACAGATTCAGCAGATGCAGTTTCTTCCGGAGCAGCATTGGCTACAGCGAATGCACCTATACGGAAATATCTCTCGTATCTCTTTGAACAGGGATCCTGCTCAATCCACCGGAATCTACCTGGGATCCCATCAACTCGGAAAAGGCCGTAACGCATCGCAACTTAGCCGATCAACTGCAAATGGGGCGGGGGAGTTTTCAGCCAGTCTTGGCGGGTCAGCAGCCCTTGGAGGAAGCGGGTGGCTGCCTGCGATTGATAGCGCTCCGGGTTAAAAGCCAGCCAGAGGGTACGCCGTATCTGTAGCCCTTCCACCGCCAGCTTCCGGAACCGCCCCTGTTCCACATCGGATCCCACTGCCACCATGGACAGAAAGGCCACCCCCAACCCCGCCTGGACGGCATTTTTGATCGCCTCAATCGAGCTGAGTTCCAGCCGCACGTTCAATTGGGCCGGGTTAATGCCGTGGCGATTCAGTACCCGATCGATGGTTTGCCGAGTGGACGACTGGGGATCCAAGGTGATGAAAGGCAAAGCCAGCAGATCCACAAGAGCCGGAGAGTCGATGGCACACCCGGGAGCACCGACCAACACATATTCATCTTCCGCCAGAGCCATCACCTTCAAGTGCCGCTGCAGCTCAAAGGGGATCTCCCCGCCAACAATGGCCACGTCCAATTGGCCGTCCACCAATTTCTGGGCAATTCGCCGCGTGGATTGCACCAAGAGCTGCACGGAAATTTGTGGGTAGCGGCGGTGATATTGCGCGATCAAAGAAGGCATTACATAGGTGCCCACCGTTTGGCTGGCCCCCAAAACCAGATGCCCCCGCTCCATTTCTTGCAAATCCGCTAGGGCCTCGACGGCCTCACGGCACAGCTTGAGGATGCGCTCGCTGTACTGCAGCAGCACTTTCCCGGCATCCGTCAACTCCACCTTGCGCCCACTGCGGTCGAACAGCACCACTCCCAACTGTCGCTCCAAGTTCTGCACTTGCAAGCTGACGGCAGGCTGGGAGACAAACAGGCTATCGGCAGCACGGCGAAAACTACCCTGCTGGGCAATTGCCCGCACGATGAGGAGCTGATCTAAGGTAAACGGCAACTCATCCGCCATAGGGAACTCCAAACCCCACAGTGGGATCCCTTACGTTTCCCTGAAAAGCTGGGCAGCCCGCGTTTGGAAACCCACACGAGATCATCATAAACAAGCGAGAAATCCCAAGAGAGCAGCTCAACCCTTTCCCGGCAGCTCGGCTCTGGGGGGTGACCAGCCAAGAGTGGAGAGGAGAGCTCAGAATCTTCGGGCTGTTTCTCTGCCATTCGGAGCAGCTATGCCCACAATACCTACCTGATACATTTACGCTGAACACTGCT
>NZ_JANSHV010000070.1:0-12258 GCF_047461775.1 Synechococcus sp. R6-5 | reverse complement strand
TCATTTCAAACTAGATTGAGACACCCCCTAAACGCTCCGCGCCACTGCCCTCACCCCCATTCCTTCTCTCAGAGGGAGAAGGGGGCTAGAGGGAAATGTTTCATTCCGGTTTAATTGAGAATGCCAGAACACTGCGTGATCACCTCCCCCAACACCGCCAGCAACACCGGCACCCCCAGACGGATCCCGGAGACCAACAGCGAGATCAAACAAAAAGCTCCAAGTGAAAAGGCGTTCCAGCGAAGCTTGGCCCAGCACTCCATCAACAAATGCAGGCACAGGTGGGAGCAGATTCATCGCCGAGCTGGAAAGCCTATCATGGGATCCAGTATGGAATCCATCGTGCCAGTGGTGCGGGGCACTTTAACCCTTCCACCCTCCTCTTCTCTGACAAATCCGGCAGCCAGCCTGACGGGCCCATCCGCTGCTGCGTCAGCAGTAGGGATCACTTGGCCTTGGGCAGCGCAGCGGGATCCCATCCTTGTCCTCGGGGCTGGGCTGATGGGGCGTCTGTTGGCCGCCAGCCTTGTCGAGGTTGGGCATCCCGTCCGCATTGTGGAGGCGGCTCCTGCTGCTGCTGTTGAGAGCAGTGCTGCCCATTTTGCCGCTGCTATGCTGGCTCCTTTGGCCGAGTCTGCCATCGCCGAAGCCAGTGTGGTGGCCCAGGGATACTACGCCCTTTCTCGTTGGCCCTCTCTTTTGGCCAGCTTGCCGCAGCCGGTTTTCTTTCAGCAAGAAGGCACTCTGATCCTCTGGCACCGCCAAGATGCCGGGGAAGCCAGACGTTTCTCGTCCCTGCTGGCCGCTGTGGGGGAACACCTCCCGCATCTCCCCCGCCCTCAGCCGCTGGATGCCCAGGCTATTGCCGAGCTGGAGCCGTCGGTAGCCGGGCGATTTGCGCAGGGCCTGTATCTTCCCCAAGAGGGCCAACTGGACAACCGCCAACTGTTGTCGGCTCTGCTGGCCAAGCTGCGGCAGCACGAGGTGGAAGTGGAGTGGGGTTGCCCCTGGGATCTGGAGCAGGCCCAAGCTTGGCAGCAGCAAACCGGTGGGTGGGTTTTGGATTGCCGCGGCCTGGGATCCCAAAAAGAATGGGGCGGGCCAAGACTGCTGCGCGGAGTTCGGGGTGAGGTGGTGCGCCTGTATGCCCCGGAAGTCTCTTTGCGGCGTCCAACCCGGCTGTTGCATCCTCGCTATCCGATCTACATCGCTCCCAAGCCGGGTCAGGTGTTTGTGGTGGGAGCCACCGAGATCGAATCTGAGGATCGCTCGCCGGTGAGCGTTCGCTCGGCTTTGGAGTTGCTCAGCGCCGCCTACGCCGTACATCCTGCCTTTGCAGAAGCGCGTATCCTGGAATTGGGCAGCCAATGTCGTCCCACCTTGGCGGATAACCTGCCAGCCGTGGTGGAGCGCTCACCTCGCCTGTTGCAGATCAACGGCCTCTATCGCCATGGCTTTCTGATCTCCCCGGCCATCCACGATGCTGTCTTGGAGTATCTTCACCAGGGCAGTTGTCGCTTGGCTCAGCAGCTTGGGATCCCCTTTCAGGTGCAGGCTGCCCCTCTTTCCGGTGAGTCCCTGTCGCCATGCGTGTCTTGATCAACCAAAAGCCTTACGATTTGCCGGAAGGCACCACTTTGGCCGAGGCAGTGGCTCAGGTGGGGGCCAGCGGCCCTTTCGCGGTAGCGGTTAATCTGAAGTTTGTGCCACGTGCGCAGCACGAGCAAACCCGTCTGCAAGAAGGCGACCAGGTGGAGATCGTCGCTCCGGTTGCCGGCGGCTAGCGCTCAAGTCCGCTTTTCTATCTGCCTCAGCCATGTCCACCCTTCTCCATTGCTCTCCCTCAACTCTGGCCGATGAGGATCCTTTGGTGCTCTATGGCCAACCATTGCCCAGCCGTCTGATGTTGGGTACGGCTCGCTACCCTTCGCCGGCCATTTTGGAGCAGGCGGTGGCGCGCGCGCAGCCCTGTTTGTTGACGGTTTCTCTGCGGCGGCAAGGGGCACTGGGGCCAGAAACTTCCCAGAGGTTTTGGGCCCTGTTGCAGAAGATGGGGATCCCGGTTCTGCCCAACACCGCCGGTTGTCACAGCCTGCAGGAGGTGATCACGACGGCGGAGATGGCGCGTGAGGTTTTTGGCACCGACTGGATCAAGCTGGAGTTGATTGGGGATGACTACACGCTGCAGCCGGATCCCGTGCAACTGCCCACTGCTGCTGCTGAGCTGGTCCGGCGCGGCTTTAAGGTGCTGCCCTATAGCACCGACGACCTGGTGCTCTGCCAGCGGCTTTTGGATGCTGGCTGTGAGGTGGTGATGCCCTGGGCGGCCCCCATCGGCACCGGCAAAGGCCCTCTCAACCCCTACAACTTGCGCCTGCTGCGGGAGCGGATCGAGGCGCCGCTGATCGTGGATGCCGGCTTGGGCCTGCCCTCCCATGCCTGCCAGGTGATGGAGTGGGGCTTCGACGGGGTGCTGCTAAACACGGCGGTGGCCTTGGCCCGGGATCCGGTGGCCATGGCCGAGGCCTTTGCAGAAGCGGTGCGCTCAGGCCGCCGAGCCTACCTGGCCGGGGCCATGATCCCTCAGGAAACAGCTCAGCCCAGTACGCCCGTCCTCGGCACTCCCTTTTGGCACCAGGGCTGACTGCCGCTCTCAGGGGTGCAGCTCAGGCGGCAGGCTTTCGCGCCTGGATAACCTGCAGAGCTCCCCCAGCGTGGAGGGTCTGCCGGATGGATTGCCAACCCTGCTGCTGCAAATGCTCGGGCAAGTCCAGCTTGAGTAGCTCCCAGGCGGTCTCGGTTTCAAACAGGGCCAAAAAGAGGGCCAGCCCAGGCCAGATCAAGGGTTGTCGAGGCGCGTGCAGATCCAGAATCAAGAGTCCTCCCCCCGGCTTGAGCACCCGCCACACTTCCCGCAGCACCTGCTCCAAATCTGCGAAGGACAATTCGTGCAGAGCCAAGCTGGTATGCACCCAATCAAAGCTGGCATTGGGAAAGGGCATATCTTGGGCAAAGGCCTCCACAAACTCCACCTGGGGAAGGCGTTTGCGGGCTGCCGCTAGAGCTTTGGGGGAAGCATCCAGGCCCACCACCTGCTGGCTCAGCTCCGCCAACAGTGGGGTTACTTCAGCTGGGCCACAGCAGAGATCCAACACCCGATCCTGGGGATGAATCTGGATCCCTTGTAGGGGCAATTTCCGCAGCCGCTCGTATCCCCCCACCGCCAGAGCAGCCCCGCGACTGATGCTGCGGTAAAGCCAGGGAAAGCGGTAGCTCCAGTCGCGCAGGAAGGTGGCCACAGACAGGGATCCCTCAGGGGCTCTTTCAGCCTACCTAGCCCCTCTCCCAGCAGGGGAGTTGGCCTGGCTATTTTCTTGGCCTATGTGGAACTTTTTCCCGCCGGCAGTCGTCTGGGGCGATGGGCCATCTTAGGCCTTTTCTCCATCCACCTGCTGATGATGACTCAGTTTGAGCTGCCTCCCTCCCCTTCCGAGAAACCTGGCCGGCACAGCTTGGTTTGGTTGGTGGCTGCTGCAGGTCTGACGGTCTTGCTCTGGCAGCTCCCCTGGGGCAACTATATCCTCTACCCCTTTACGATTCTGGCCACCTGGTTTCATGAGATGGGCCACGGCTTGACGGCAGTGCTGTTGGGTGGGGAGTTTCATCGTCTGGAGATCTATCCCGACGGCTCGGGGCTGGCCATTCACAGTGGCGAGCTGTTTTTGGGACGGGTGGGGCAAGCTTTGGTGGCCGCTGCTGGGCCGATGGGGCCGCCGCTGGCTGGGGCCCTGTTCATCCTTGCCTCCCGCCGCCACAGCACAACTCGGTTGGGGCTGGTACTTCTGGGATCCCTGCTGTTGCTATCGACGCTGCTCTGGGTTCGCTCTCCCTTTGGCCTCCTGTTCCTCTTGGGTATGGGTTTGGGGATCCTGGCGGTAGCTCGCTGGGCCTCCCCCTGGCTGCGGGGCTTCGCTGCACAGTTTTTGGGGGTGCAGGCCTGTGTGAGCACCTACCACCAGCTCGACTACTTGTTTACGGCCTCTGCTGTGATCAACGGGCAGGTGATCCACTCCGATTCCAGCCAGATTGCCCAAAACTTGTTCTTGCCCTACTGGTTTTGGGGAGGGGTGATGGCGGTCTCTTCTTTGGTGCTGCTGATAACCAGCTTGCAGCTGACGTTCCGGGACTAGCCGGCAGGGGGCAAAGCCGCAATTTTGGCAGTGGTTCGTGTTATGTAAAAATCCGTCCTCTATCCCTGCCCAGTCGAGAAAACCGCCGCTACAGTAATGGGCAAGAGGAGTGAGGAGTTGAGGAGTGGAGCATGTGGCGGGATATTATCGGGCTGGCCCTGGCGGCGACCTTACTGTTGATCAGCAAAACCGCCGCAGACACGCTGGGCCAAAGCCAGGTGCAGACTTTCACCGAACTTGAGCCGATGCCCTACTCTGCACCGGTGGAATGAGGTACTTGAGTCTGCTGACGGAGGTCGTAGCAGCGTTGCCGTTTTGTGCAACACTCATTCTAGAGTCTTTAAGGGCTCCGTCCGAGTAGCGCGGTCGCAGCAGCGTTGCGGAGCAATAACGGTAGGCTTGGGATCCCTGATGCGCATAGCCCTGTTTACGGAGACGTTTCTGCCCAAGGTGGACGGCATTGTTACCCGCCTCTGCCACACGGTGCGTCACCTAACCGCTCGTGGTAACTCGGTGCTCATCGTCGCGCCCCGGGGAGCCCCGCGGCGGTTTGCACGGGCACGGGTCTACGGGATCCCGGGGATGCCACTGCCTTTGTATCCAGAGTTGAAGCTGGCCGCCCCTGGCCCGGCCATCGGTAAGTTGCTCAGCCGTTTCCGACCGGATGTGATCCACGTGGTGAACCCGGCAGTTTTGGGATTGGGGGGCCTCTACTACAGCCAGACGATGGGGATCCCGCTGGTGGCCTCCTACCATACCCATCTGCCGAAGTATCTGCAGCATTATGGGCTGGGCTTTCTGGAGGGGGTTTTGTGGAATCTCCTGAAGCTGGGGCACAATTTGGCGCGGGTCAATCTTTGCACCTCGACGGCCATGATGCAGGAGCTGAGCGCCCACGGCATTGAGCGGGTGCAACTGTGGCAGCGGGGAGTGGACACGGAGTTGTTTCATCCCCAGGCGGCCAGTTCAGAGATGCGGGCTCGGCTCACGGCGGGGCAACCGGAACGGCCTCTCTTGCTCTACGTGGGACGGCTTTCGGCTGAGAAGGAAGTAGGGCGGATCCGGGTGTTGCTAGAGCGGATCCCGCAGGCGCGCCTAGCTATTGTGGGGGATGGGCCAGAGCGGGGATCCCTGGAGCAACATTTTGCCGGCTACGATGTGGTGTTTACGGGCTATCTGCAGGGGGAGTCTCTGGCAGCGGCCTTTGCTTCGGCGGATTTGTTCGTGTTCCCCTCCCGCACTGAGACCTTGGGGCTAGTTCTGTTGGAAGCCATGGCTGCCGGTTGTCCGGTGATCGCCCCCCGCTGCGGTGGCATTACCGATGTGGTGGACAGTGGGCGCAATGGCTTTCTGTTCGATCCCAATTCGGATAGCGACTTTGTCCAGGTTACCCAGCAACTCCTGAGCAGCGTCGGGCAGCGACAGCTCTTCCGACAGCAAGCCCGCCAAGAGGCAGAACGTTGGAGCTGGTCGGCAGCCACCCAACAGTTGGAGAACTACTACCGATCCGTCATTGCCGCCGGCTAGCAGTGGTTCCCTAGTGGGAAAGGCTCGGGGCACATGAGGACTCCGCCTTGCTCTCTCCAACGCCAGCGGCCAGCCTAGGCAGAGACCGGATGATCCCCTTCAATGGCCCGCACTTGCTCCACAAAGAATTCTTCTAGGGATTGCCGTTGCCAATGCAAGTCGGTGACCAGTGCCCCCGCTTGGTTCAAAAGGCTCAGCAACTCCGGTAGGGATCCACTCCATTCCCCCGACCAATGGGATCCCTGAATCGAGAAGTGCTCTAGGCGGTCGCGGAACTGTTCGACGGCGCCACCGTGCCCCTGTACCCGATAGCTTTTGCTCTCTCCCAGCAAGTCATCCAAAGTTCCCTGATGCACCAATTTGCCGCCGATGATCAGGCCGACTCGGTTGCAGATAACTTCCACATCCGCCAGGATATGGCTGTTGAAAAACACCGTTTTGCCCTGCTGCTTGAGGGACAGAATGATCTCGCGCATTTGATAGCGGCCCATGGGATCCAGTCCCGACATCGGCTCATCCAGAAACACCAGCTCTGGGTCGTTGATCAGCGCTTGGGCCATGCCAGTGCGCTGCAGCATGCCCTTGGAGTAGGTGCGCAGTTGTTTTTTGCGGGCCGTATCTATAGAAAGCCCCACCAGCTCCAGCAGTTGCGGGATCCGCTCCTTCAACAGGCTATTGGGCAGACCAAACACCTTGCCGGCAAACTGGAGAAACTCCCATGCCGTCAAGTAATCGTAAAAATAGGGGTTCTCCGGCAAATATCCCACCTGTTGCTTGATGGAGCGATCCCCCAGGGGTTTGCCCAGCAAAGTGCCGCTGCCGCGGGTGGGCTCCACAATGCCCAGTAGGCATTTGATGGTGGTGGTTTTCCCGGCCCCGTTGGGCCCCAGCAGCCCAAAGGTTTCTCCGCGGGCCACAGTCAGAGAAAAATCTTTGAGGGGGCTGACCACCTTGTTCAGCCAAAATCCTGTGCGATAGGTTTTGGTCAGGCCGGTGATGGCAATGACCGGCTCTGGTGCCGCGAACGCTTCTGCTGGGGAAGTGGGGGTCTCGCTCATGGACTCGCTCGTAGGTATGTTGGAGTTGAGGGAGAAAAAGGTGCCGCGAACACCGAGTTAAGGAGCACACAGTCCGCCAGGCGATAGGCTACCCAGCCTAACCTTTAGTTTACCCACAGGCTTTGTCCCAGCCTAGGCTTGCCGCAGCACTTCCGGTAGAGGAAAGGGGCCAGAGCAAACATACTCCGCGTAGGTATCCGCTTCATTCGCAACAGCGGTGCGGTTCCTTTGCCGTAGGCACAGCACTTTGCTCTGACCTCCCTTCAGTCTCATCATCTATTCTCATCATCTGGGATGATTCTGGGATGATGATTTCCATCGCGTTGGCGGTGCGGAGCAAGAAAATTGAATCCAGAGGTTTTGTGGGATCCCAGCCGGTGGTGATCATCGGCAACAGCGTTGCAGAGCAATAAGAAAGGAGTGTTTCTTGCTGGATAAGGTGCTTAGGCAGTGGAAGGAGCGGCTGTTGGCTCCAGTGCTGCAAACCCCTCTCCAACAGGTGCATCCCCTAGCCATTACCCTGTCGGGGTTTGCCATGGGCCTGGCCTCTGGGACAGCGGCAGCTTACGGGGCCTACGGGTGGGGGCTGGGCCTGTGGTTGCTGAACCGGTTTATGGATGGGCTGGACGGCACGTTGGCTCGTCTGCAGGGACGGCAAAGCGATCTGGGGGGCTACCTGGATATGCTGCTGGACGTGGTGGTCTACGCAGTCGTTCCCCTGGGGCTGGCCTTTCACCAGGGATCCCTGCTGGGCTATGCTTCTCTGGCTCTGATGCTGGCCAGCTTTTACATCAACCTTTGCTCCTGGATGTATTTGGCAGGGCTGTTGGAAAAACGGCGTTCGCGACAGCGTTGCGGAGCAACAAGGACGGATGGCACTGTCGGGGCGGGATCCCTGGATGAACTGACCAGCTTAAGTATGCCGTCGGGGCTTATCGAGGGCAGCGAAACCATCTTTTTCTACGGCTTGTTTTTCCTTTTCCCGGAGTACATGGTGGGCTTGTTTGGGCTGATGGCGATTCTGGTGCTCTTGAGTGCTGTGCAGCGGTTGGTTTGGGCGCTGGGATCGCTTTCTGCTCCAAGGTGAGCCCGGAAAGGGTCTGTTACTATGGCTCCGTCCGGCTGGCGCGAGTTGGGTTACAAGGGTTCCCCATCAGATTTCACCGGGCGAGAGGATCCAAAATGAGAAAGCCATAGACCGAGATCTGCCGCCGTGACCTCCACCCTCAACCAACGCATTCGCCACTTCTACGATGCCTCCTCCGGCCTCTGGGAGCGGGTGTGGGGGGAGCACATGCACCATGGCTATTACGAGCCGGGCCAAACCGGTAAGGATCGCCGCCAAGCTCAGATTGACTTGATTGATAGGGTTATCCAGTGGGGCCAGATCGGGGATCCCTGCCCTCCCCAGCACATTCTTGATCTTGGCTGTGGCATTGGGGGAAGCAGCTTGGAGTTAGCCCGGCGCTTTGGGGCACAGGTTACGGGCATTACCCTCAGCCCCGTCCAAGCCAAGCGGGCTACGGAGCGCGCCCAAGAGGCCGGCCTGAGCAACAAGGTGCGATTTCAGGTGGCCGATGCCCTGGAGATGCCCTTTGCAGACAACACCTTTGATCTGGTGTGGTCTCTGGAAAGCGGCGAGCACATGCCGGATAAGCAGCGGTTTCTGGCCGAATGCTGGCGGGTCTTGCAACCGGGCGGGCAGGTGATGGTGGTAACCTGGTGCCACCGCGAGGGATCCCTGAGTCGGCAGGATCAACAGCTTTTGCAGAAAATCTACGAGGTGTACTGCCTGCCCTATGTGATCAGCCTCTCCAGCTACGAGGCTCTGGCCCAACAGGTGGGCTTTGAGCAGGTGCGCAGCGCCGACTGGTCGGAGCGAGTGGCCCCTTTCTGGGATGAGGTGATCGCTTCCGCCCGCGACTGGCGCTGGATCTGGGCTTTGCTGCGCAGCGGCTGGGTTACCGTTCGCGGGGCGCTGGGGCTGGGCCTGATGCGTCGGGCTTATGCCACCGGCTTGCTTCGCTTTGGCCTGCTGACTGGGTTCAAACCCAAAAGCTAGCCCACCGCAGGGATCCCTTGCTCCCCTTTGGGAGAAGGGGCGCTTGGGGAAATGGGCTCAAAAGTTGGGCTGGGGCGGTGCTGTGCCGGTGAGTTCCAGATACTTTTGCTTCACCGCCTGAATATCCTGCCACATCAACCACTTGGGGCTGCCAGGGGTGCGGTCTGGGTTGCGCAGCAGATAAGCCGGGTGAAAGATGGGCATACACCAGCGTCCCTGCCACTGGATCCATTCCCCGCGGATCTTGGTGATCCCTCGCTTCTCGCCCAAAAGGGAGCGCACCGAGGTGGCCCCCGTGAGCAGAATAATCCAGGGATCCACCAGGCGAATCTGCTCCAACAGATAGGGACGGCAGGCGTCCATCTCCTCCTGGGTGGGCACGCGGTTGTTAGGGGGGCGGCACTTGACCACGTTACAGATGTAGGTGTCCTGCTCGGGATCCAGCCCCACCGAAGCCAGGATTTTATCCAGCAATTGTCCCGACTTGCCCACAAAAGGCAGCCCCTGCAGGTCTTCGCTTTCCCCTGGCCCCTCTCCGATGATTAAAATCCTTGCCTTGGGGTTGCCCCGATGCACCACCACATGGGTACGGCTGGCTGCCAAGTCGCAGCGCTGGCATACCAAACAATGCTGCTTCAGTTGCTCCAAATCCCTGTAAGTGCCGGGGGGGATGGACACCTGGGCCGACAGGGGGATCTGATCCCACTGGGGGAGTGTCTCCTCCGCCGGGGCTGGCGGCTCGATGGGATCGTCAAACAGGCTGGGCTGAAGCTCCGGCGGTTTTTTCTTGGCAGCCATTGCAAGTCGAGGTTTCCTTGTGCAGCGATCTTCGATTGCTCCCCCGCCCTTGTCAAGCTCAAGGCCAACCTGCCGGCAGGGGAGAACCTTTACTCCTTAGTTAAACTGAGAAAACGAAAACTTGCGCCGGCCTTAGCTCGTCTCTACTCCCTGAGCCTGCCATGCTGCTTTTGTCCAAAGAACTGCCCAACCTGAACTACCGTCATACTCTACAGCGCTTCGACGAGGATTGGCGGGATCCCCTCTCTGCCCTGTTGGGCTGGGGGCGCGCTGCCGGTGCCGATTTGGTGGAGATTTTTCTAGAACGGGGCAATTCCATCAGTTGCCTGGCCGAAGATGACGCCATCACCAGCATCACCCCACGGCTCTCCACCGGGGCCGGCGTGCGGGTGTTTCGCGGCTTGGCCGACTGCTACGTCAGCACCAACGATCTGTCCTTTGCCGGTCTCAAGGCTGCTCTGGAGAAGGGCCTTTCGCTGATGGGCTTCACCCCTCCTGGCCCCACAGCGCTGGTCTCTGCCGTCAACCTGGAGATGCTGCAGGACTACGGCGAGCGTCGCCGCAAAGATGGCTGGTTGAAGGAATGTAGCCCCATTGCGGAGATGGGGGAGATCCTGCTCAAAGCCAACGAGCAACTGGGTCGCCAAGCCCGCCATGTGCAGTCCCGCCGCACCACCTATTTCCGCGATTGGCAAGAGATTCTGGTGGCCTGCAGCGATGGCACCTTTGTGCGGGATGTGCGCCTCACCCAATCCGTGAGCTCTACGCTGCTCTGTGCCGATGGATCCCATCGCGCCTCTGTCAGTCAACGCTCCGGCGGTACGGGGGATCCCGACTTTTTGCGCCGTTGGGATCTGGAGGCCCATAGCCGGGAGCTGGCAGAAGCTGCCGGCCAGATGCTCTATGCCGACTACGTGGAATCCGGCACCTACCCGATTGTGATGTCCAACGCTTTTGGCGGCGTTATCTTCCACGAAGCCTGCGGGCATCTGTTGGAAACCACCCAGATTGAGCGCAAAACCACTCCCTTTGCCGACAAAAAAGGCCAGAAAATTGCCCACAAAAACCTCACCGCCTGGGACGAAGGTCTCTCTGAAGGGGCCTTTGGCAGCCTGGATGTGGATGACGAGGGGATGCCCGTCCAGCGCACTCTGCTGATCGAGAAGGGCATTTTGAAAAACTTCTTGGCGGATCGGGCTGGCTCAATGCGCACCGGCCACCCTCGCACCGGCAGCGGTCGCCGCCAAAACTACACCTTTGCCCCTGCCAGCCGTATGCGCAATACCTACATTGCCCCCGGAGATGCAGAATTGGACGATCTTTTTGCTTCTATCGACAAAGGCATTTACTGCAAGCGTATGGGGGGAGGGAGCGTCGGCCCCACTGGGCAATTTAACTTCGCCGTCGAAGAAGCCTATCTCATCGAAAACGGCAAGATTACCAAACCCCTCAAGGGAGCCACTCTGATCGGAGAAGCCAAAGACATCTTGACCAAAATTTCCATGTGTTCTAAGGACCTCAGCTTGGCAGCTGGGTTCTGTGGCTCTGTAAGTGGCAGCATTTACGTCACCGTCGGGCAGCCTCACATCAAGGTAGATTCCATTACCGTGGGCGGTCGCTAATTCCAGGGATCCACCTCGACATGGCCTATGACAACGTCTGCAAATATCTGGCCGAGCGTTTCCCAGAGCAGTTTGCCCGCTGGCTCATGGGAGAAGTGGCTCGGCTCCGACTCTATCGGAGGTATCCTCACCTATCGGTGCGGCAGGTGGTCAAGGTGCTCCGCACCGCTAACGCGATTGACTTGCGCAAAACGGGGTCGGAGCGAGTTTTCCAGACCTCTTTTCGTCTAGAGAGGCTGAGCCATGAGTTTGATGTTGTCCGCCTGTGGGAATGCGATTTGAGGGCCGGAGCGGATCGGCAAGCCCTGCTACCGTTTCGGGTTCTAAGCCAGGTGGAAGATCCAGCAGAAACCTTGCGAGAGGTGGTCAGTGAGCTAGAGAGCTTGGCAGACCCCAGTGAGAGAAGGGAATTGGCAGCCGCAACAGCCGTCTTGGCAGGACTAGCATTGGATCGGGGTTTGATTGGCAGATCATGAGGTCTTTGGATAAGAGGGAATCGGTGATCTACCAAGAGTGGCGGGCAGAAGCTCTGCGAGAGGGGCTGGAAGAAGGGCGCAAAGAAGGACGCAGAGAAGGACTACAACTGGGCCTGCAACAAGGGCTACAACAAGGAT
The DNA here is from genome assembly GCF_047461775.1 of Synechococcus sp. R6-5. Lineage (NCBI taxonomy): Bacteria > Bacillati > Cyanobacteriota > Cyanophyceae > Synechococcales > Synechococcaceae > Synechococcus > Synechococcus sp. R6-5. The sequence continues at coordinate 387 of NZ_JANSHV010000070.1, read as the reverse complement.
TGCAACAAGGATTACAACAGGGATTGCAACACGGGGAAGCAACGCTGGTTTTGCGGCTGCTCAGGCGGAAGTTGGGATCCCTTGACCCGGCCCTTGAGAATAAGATTTGGGCTTTGTCAACGTCACAACTGGAGGCGCTGGGGGAAGCTCTGTTGGACTTCAGCAGCTCGGAAGAGTTGACCGCCTGGCTGGCCCGTCAGCTAGAAACCGCAGGAGCCCCGCCCTCTGCCCACAGGGCGAGGGTCGGGAGGAATGCACTTTGATGAGGTACCGTAAGGGTATGACCCAAGTCCTGACCCTTTCCTGCAGGCTCAAGGTGTCTCAGTCGCAAGCCGCCACATTGGACGAGACATTGGATGCTTTGTCGCTACGCGACGCTAACGCGAA
>NZ_JANSHV010000069.1:0-14174 GCF_047461775.1 Synechococcus sp. R6-5 | reverse complement strand
TGCGAGACATTCCCTGGGTGGATCTGGTCCGCTACGACCCGCACGCTTACTCTGCCCCCAAAAACAGCGTCAAAGCTGCAAACCGCAAAACAGAGGACGGCCGCCACATCTTGTGGATCCATCTCCACCAGAGCCAGGACACCCACCTTGCTGTCAGGGTAGAGACCACCGGTTACACCCCTGAGCACCTGGAGCAGGCCGCCGCTGAGTTGCGGGAGCGCTTGGGTCGTCTGGTGTGAGTTCCCCCCAGGGAAGGAACAGGCCAAGATCCACCCCCGGCCTTTCGCGAGGTGAGCGCGGGGCATTTTGTGGCTTGTCACCTGGTGCCCTAGGTAGCCCTCAAGGGATCCCGGCCACGCCGGTTTGGCGGGCAGCCTGGATTACCGCAGCGGCCACCTGAGGAACCACCCGCCCGTCGAAGACCGAGGGGATGATCCACTGGGGATCCAAATCCTCAGGTGGGATCAAGGCAGCAATGGCTTGAGCGGCAGCCAGGCACATCTCGGTGTTGATCTGCTTGGCGCGGCAGTCGAGGGCGCCGCGAAACACGCCCGGAAAGGCCAGCACGTTGTTGATTTGGTTGGGGTAGTCGCTGCGGCCCGTGGCCATCACTGCCACCCGATTGCCCACCAGCTCCGGCTGGATCTCGGGCACCGGGTTGGCCAGGGCAAAGACGATGGGATCCGGTGCCATTTTTTCTACCATCTCCACTGTCAGGGCATTGGCCACGCTCACCCCAATAAACACATCCGCTCCCACCAAGGCTTCCGCCAGGGATCCCTTCTCCTCGACGGCAATGGCCGCCTTCTCGGGGGTGAGATCGGAACGGGAGCGGCTGAGGATCCCTTGGCGGTCGCAGACCAGGATGTGGGCTGCCCCGGCCCGCCGCAGCAGTTGCGTCACGGCAATGCCGGCTGCCCCGGCCCCGTTGAGGACAATGCGCACCTCGTCTAGGCTCTTTTTCACCACTTTCAGGGCATTCAGCAGCGCCGCCAGCACCACAATGGCGGTGCCGTGCTGATCGTCGTGAAACACCGGCAGGTTGAGGCGGGCCTTGAGCTGAGACTCAATGGCAAAGCAGCGAGGGGCGCTGATGTCTTCCAGGTTAAAGCCGCCAAATCCCGGCGCCAGGCGCACCACCGTCTCTACAATTTCCCCCACCTCCTGAGTGGCCAGGCACAGAGGAAAGGCATCGATATCGGCAAAGCGCTTGAACAGGGCCGCCTTCCCCTCCATCACCGGCAAAGCTGCCTCCGGGCCGACATTCCCCAAGCCCAGCACCGCACTGCCATCGGTTACAATGCCTACACTGTTGCCCTTGATGGTGTACTCATAGACCGCGGCGGGGTTGGCAGCAATTTCTAGGGAAACCCGCCCCACCCCCGGCGTGTAGGCCATGGCCAGATCGGCGGCGCTCTCCAGGGGGCTTTTGGCCACCACCTGCAGCTTTCCCCCGCGGTGCAGCTCAAAGGTGCGGTCCACCACCCGCTCCACCTTCACATTGGCCAAGGAGGCAACGGCGGCGTAAATTTGCTGAGCATGCTCGCTGCTGACGGCATCTACACAGATTTCTCGCACCGTTTCTGCTGCCGATTGGTGGATGAGATCGATCTGGCTGAGGCTGCCTCCCACTTCCGCAATGGCCTGGGTGACGCGGGCTAGGGCTCCCGGCTGGTTGAGCAGGCGAATGCGCAGGGCAATGCTATAGCTGGAGCTGGGGGTAAGTTTTGTCATAGCTCCCTATGGTAGACGAAAAATCCGCTTCCGACTTGCACACCCTGGCCAACTGGCTGGAGGGTTACTACAGCAACCGCGCCCAGGCGATGGCAGAGCCGGTGTGGTTTGTGCCGGTCAGCCTTTGGTACGTGCGCCTTCCCCACCTGTTCTCGGAGGGGATCGGCTTTTTTACCGAGCAATTTAACCAGCACACGCCGGGCCAGTTTTATCGCAGCCGGGTGCTCCAGGTATTGGGGGATCCCTTGCGGATCGAGAACTACAAATTGCGGGATCAAGCAGCTTGGGCAGGTGCCTCTCAGGATCCGCAGCGCTTGGCGCAGCTCTCCTTGGCCGACCTGGAGCATTTGCCCGGTTGTCGCATTTTGGTGGAAAAGCGCCCAGACTGCTACCACGGCGAAATGCTGCCAGGTGGAGAATGTCGTCTGAACCCCGGGGATAGCACCTATATCCACATCGAGTTCGACCTCACCCCCAGCGAATTCATCACCTGGGATCGGGGCTTTGACGCCGCCACTGGCCAACAAACCTGGGGATCCCGCGCCGGACCCTACCGTTACCAAAAAGGGATCCCACCGGCTCCTCTTCAGGTCTGAACCTTCAAAACAGGAAGGGAAACAGATCTCGAAACCCTTTGCGCAGCCTGAGCAAAAAGATCAGCCGCTCCACCTCTGGAGAGACAGATCCGGTTTCGGGCCGAGCTGCCAAGGCTTCCTGGAGTTCTAGAGCTTCGTCGGCGGTGAGGGGCTGATTATCGACCGGAGAGCGAGCCCGCAAATCTGGCTGCGCCCGCAGCACCTCTTCCGGGATCTCATCGGCAGGGGGCAGTGCCCAAGCTTCCGGCCAAAGCAGCAGCAGACCCGCGCAGCAGCCCAGTCCTGCACTCCAGAGCCGTTGGCCCATCCGACCGGTTCTCCTAGCGTTGTCCACTGAACTCCACCCCTTGAAGGGATCCCTCCCAACCTTTCCCAACCCCTCGACCTGTTGCTGGGGGAAAGGGGGGGATCCCTTTAGCTGGCCATGGCTTCCGAGCGCTCTTGGATCACCCGATCCACGATGCCGTAAGCCTGAGCTTCCGTGGCCGAGAGGTAAAAGTCTCGCTCCACATCCCGCTCGATTTTCTCCAGCGGTTGGCCGGTGGTTTGCGCCAAGATCTCGTTCATGCGTCGTTTGACTCGCAGAGTTTCGCGGGCGCGAATTTCAATGTCGCTGGCTTGGCCTTGGATCGTGCCCAGCGAAGGCTGGTGCAGCATGATGCGGGAGTGGGGCAGGGCAAACCGCTTGCCCTTGGTGCCAGCAGCCAACAAAAAGGCTCCCATTGAAGCTGCTTGGCCCACGCAAACCGTAACGATATCTGGCTTGATGTGGTTCATGGTGTCGTAGATGGCCATGCCCGCCGTCACAGAGCCACCGGGAGAATTGATGTACATCACAATGTCCTTTTGCGGATCCTGCGAGTTGAGGTAGAGCATCACCCCCACGATGGTATTGGCCAAGCTATCGTCAATGGGCTCGCCGATAAACAAAATCCGCTCTTGGTACAGGCGATCGTCAAGGCTAATCCACTGGCTATAGGGCTCGCCGGGCAAACGGTAGGGAACCCGAGGCACTCCAATCGGCATAAGTTTCTCCTGGCAAAGTATGAAACACAGAACGACGCGCTTGTAAGATATCTTCCGCGCTCAAATCCAGCTGGGGCAAAACCGAGGAAACAATGCGTCCAGATCCAGTTTTGACCTCGCCTTCGTATTCTCCGCCAACCCAGCGCACCGCGGAAACGGACTGCTTGGCTGGATCCACAATCCAGTATTCCGGGATCCCACGGGCAGCATAATCTTTGGGCTTGTCTTGATCATCGCGTTTTTCATGGTCCACTCCGGGGCAAACCACCTCCTCCACCAGCAGCGGCGGGGGCATGGGCAGCCGAATGGTTCCGCGACCGTTTCCCAGCAAGCTCACATAGCGGGATGCAAAGCCATCACCTCTGGATTGCGCAACCGAGCCTTGGCTGCGGGCACTTCGACCTCAACTTGGCCCAAGCTCAGGCGTTGGATGGGCAAAAACTTGAGCAATTCCGCAACCAGAAACAGCTCAATGAGGGTGTTGATGCGCTCCTCGGTTGGCACTTCCCGAATAGACCCGTCTTCAAGTTCAATCCGTCCTCCATAAGGCCAGTCCGTGAGGTGGAGGTACTCCTCCGCCGTTAAAGGCTGTACGGGAACTTGAACCATGGACGGATCCCTCTGCTTCAGTTTTTGGCTGTTGCCAACTTCGGCACGCCTTTGGAACTGGTCAGCACCTGATCGATGAGGCCGTAGGCTTTGGCTTCCTCTGGTGTCATGAAAAATAGCCGCTCCGTGTCCTTCTTGATGCGCTCCATAGGCTGGCCCGTGCTGCGGGACAGTTGCTCCAGCATCATGTTGCGCAAAGTCAGAATCTCGCGGGTGCGAATTTCAATGTCGCTGGCCTGTCCGCGGGTGCCACCGTAGGGTTGATGGAGCACGATCGTGGCATTGGGCAAACTGGCCCGAAATCCCTTGGCCCCTGCAGCCAACAACATGGCCGCCATCCCAATCGCATTGCCGATGCAGATAGTATGCACAGGCGGCTTGATGTAGTTCATGGTGTCCAAGATGGCAAACGCTGCCGTGTCGTAGTTATAGGTGCCCGTCGAGTTGATGTACATCTTGATCGGCTTCTCCCGATCCTCGTACTGCAAATACAGCAGTTGCTCGATGATCAGCTTGGTGACGTTGGCATTCGACTCTTCCGCAAGGGGCAAGCCCAGGTAGACAATGCGCTCCTGCAGCAGCAGCGAAGCCAAATCCGGAGGTGGGGTACGAACCGGAGCGCCGCCATAGTAGTAGTAGGTCGATTGCACCATGCCAGAGATCTCCTACGCCTGGGTCTGTTCAACTGAAAAACACCAGAAAAACAACACTTGAGGACCACAAGGGATCCGCAGCATCCCAACGGATCCCTTGCAGTCTGAGGACCTCTCAAAGCCAGCTTTACTCCGCCCCTTGAGGCAAGAGAACCCGCTCCGGCTCCGTGACCAACACCTTGGGCTTGCGCTCCTCATCCACATCGATGAGCACCTCCGATCCCTCCCGGACATGCCCAGTCAGGATCTCTTCCGCCAGGATGTCTTCCAGCAGGCGTTGGATGGCGCGGCGCAGCGGGCGTGCCCCGTAGCTGGGGTTATACCCCTCCTCCACCACCAAGTCTTTGAAGCGGTCGCTGACCGTAAGGCGGATTTTCTTCTCCGTCATGCGGTCAAACACTTCCTTGAGCAGGATGTCGGCAATCTGCTTCACCTCATCCTTGGTCAGTTGCCGGAAGACGATGATCTCGTCCACGCGGTTGAGGAACTCCGGACGGAAGTACTGCTTCAGCTCCTCGTTCACCAGGTTGCGGATGCGGTTGTAGTTGGCATCCTCGTCGTTGGTGTTGAACTCGAAGCCGAGGCTGCCGCCGCCCTTCTCGATGACCTTCGAGCCGATGTTGGAGGTCATCACGATCAGGGTGTTCTTGAAGTCCACCGTGCGGCCTTTGGCATCGGTCAGGCGGCCATCCTCCAGGATTTGCAGCAATAGGTTAAACACATCCGGGTGCGCCTTCTCGATCTCATCGAAAAGCACCACCGTGTAGGGGCGACGCCGCACCGCTTCTGTGAGCTGACCCCCCTCGTTGTAGCCCACATAGCCCGGCGGGGATCCGATCAGCTTGCTGACCGTGTGCCGCTCCATGTATTCCGACATGTCGAGGCGGATCATGGCTGACTCGGAGCCGAAGAAGTAGGCTGCCAAAGCCTTGGTCAGCTCGGTTTTGCCCACCCCTGTTGGGCCGGAGAAGATGAAGCTGGCGATGGGGCGGTTGGGATTTTTCAGCCCCACCCGAGCGCGGCGGATGGCCCGGGAGATGGCCCGCACCGCTTCGTCTTGGCCGATGATGCGCTGGTGCAGGGTTTCTTCCATGTTCAGCAACTTCACCGACTCGCTTTCCGTCAGCTTGGCCACCGGCACCCCCGTCCAGGCACTGACCACTTGGGCCACGTCCTCTTCGGTTACTTCGGGCATCTCGCTGCGGCTGCTTTCTTCCGCCTTCTTAGCAGCGGCAATGGCGCGGATCTGCTGCTTGATCTCCATCTCCCGATCCCGCAGCTCACCAGCCTTGTCGAAGTTCTGGGCCCGCACCGCAGCGTCTTTCTCCTTGAGCACTCGCCGCAACTCTTGATCCAGCTCCCGGGCCGCCGGGGGCAGTTGAGAGTTGATCAGGCGCACCCGCGAAGCAGCCTCGTCGATCAAATCGATGGCCTTATCTGGCAAGAACCGGTCGGAGATGTACTGGTCGGCCAGCTTGGCTGCCGCATCCAAGGCGGCATCGGAGATCTTCAGCTTGTGGTGCTGCTCGTAGCGCTCCCGCAAGCCAAACAGGATCTCGATGGTCTCGGAGACCGTCGGCTCGCCTACCATAATGGGCTGGAAGCGGCGCTCCAGAGCAGCATCCCGCTCGATGTGCTTGCGGTACTCATCCAGGGTGGTGGCGCCGATGCACTGCAGCTCGCCGCGGGCCAAAGCAGGCTTGAGGATGTTGGCGGCATCAATCGCCCCTTCCGCAGCCCCGGCCCCGATCAGGGTATGTACCTCGTCGATGACCAGGATGATGTTGCCGGCATTGCGGATCTCATCCATGATTTTCTTGAGGCGCTCTTCAAACTCGCCGCGGTACTTGGTGCCGGCCACCAGCAAACCAATATCCAGGCTGATCACCCGCTTGTCGGCCAAAATATCGGGCACATCCCCCTGCACAATGCGCTGGGCCAAGCCTTCGGCAATGGCAGTTTTGCCCACCCCTGGCTCGCCAATGAGGACGGGGTTGTTCTTGGTGCGGCGGCCCAAGATCTGGATCACCCGCTCGATCTCCCGCGTCCGACCGACCACCGGATCCAGCTTGCCCTCCTGGGCCAGTTGAGTTAGGTTGGAGCCGAATTCGTCCAGGGTGGGCGTTTTGGTGCGGCTGGAGGATCCCCCCCCTGCCGTCACTTCGGCAGTCTCGCCCAACATGCGGATCACCTGGGTGCGCACCTTGGACAGATCCACCCCCAGGTTTTCCAAGACGCGGGCTGCCACCCCTTCCCCTTCTCGGATTAGGCCCAGGAGCAGGTGCTCAGTGCCGATGTAGTTGTGGCCGAGCTGGCGGGCCTCTTCTAGGGAGAGTTCCAGCACTCGCTTGGCGCGGGGAGTGAAAGGGATCTCGACGGCCACAAAACCGGATCCCCGACCGATGATTTTCTCGACTTCAATGCGGGCGTCCTTCAAGTTCACTCCCATGGACTTGAGAACTTTGGCGGCGACCCCAGTGCCCTCGCCGATTAACCCCAACAAAATTTGCTCGGTGCCAACGAAATTGTGACCTAACCGTCTGGCTTCTTCTTGGGCCAGCATGATCACCTTGATGGCTTTTTCTGTAAAGCGTTCAAACATGATCCTCGGGCTCCCTACGCCTGCATCAAGGCGGACTTGATAGGGGTAATCCTAGCACAAGTTCTGGCGAAACCAAGGGACGGTAAATACCCCAGACGGAAGCTGTCTGGGGCCAAAACGCGCCTGGAGAGATTTGAACTCCCGACACCGTGGTCCGTAGCCACGTGCTCTAGTCCACTGAGCTACAGGCGCAAAAGGGGCGGGCCAACCACGGTTGACTGTCTGTCCATACTATCTGTCCATAGTTACTCAGATACTATCCAGTACTATCCAGAGACAGAGATGGACATCTATCAATGTGGCTTAGGCATTCTAGCACAAGAGCGTTTTTTGGAAAGTTCAACGGGGGTGTAGATATCCGCCAGCGTTAACATTGCCCTTGCCAAGGTTGCCGGACTTCTCCCCCCACTTCGAGGCCAGCTTGGGGGCTGGTGGCCTTGATCACCGGCGTCCAGACTTGGCCGTTGCGCTGCCAAAGCTGTAGGTGCAGATGCCCTGATAGGGTATCCCGACAGTTGCGCTGCATCCCTTCTGGGCCAGGAGTGAATACAGTTTGGCCAGGCCGTCCCGTGTGCCCTTCCAGCCGAATACACCAGAGGGCGCTCTCTCCCCGGATTCGCCAAGATCCCCAGGGATCCACTTGCCAAGTCAGATGAGCTTGCCCAGGCCGCCATTCCAAAAAGGGCTGGGATCCCCACCCATGCAAGCTGATCAGGGCCACTTCTTCGGGGCGGGTGAGCACCTGCCGCTCAGCTCCGGCACAGGTGAGGCTGAGACCGGGATGCTGGGGAAAGGCGTTGCACTGGATCCAAAACCAGCGGCGAGGAAAGTTTTGGCCCCAATTTTTTTCGGCATAGGCAGGAGCCTGCTGAAATTCATAGCGCCTGCCTCTCCACTCCACCCAGCCGGTGGCCAAGCCGTGGCTCATGAGAATCTGCCAGCCCGGCTCGAAGATGGGCAGGAAAGACCCTATCCCCATGGTGGCTTGGGGTGGGATCCCATAGGCAAAACGAGGCTGAATGCGGTAAAGCCAGCGAATGGGCTCAGAGCCCAAGGGATCCGGCAAAATCCCCTGGTTAAGGTGGGCGGTGTATTGGTAGCCACTGGCGGTGCGCTGGAAGAAGGTGAAGGGATCCTGAAGGCCGCGACAGCCGGGGCCTGGGATCCCTGAGTGCCCCAAGGCCAGATGGGTTGAGCTGGCCCAAAAGCGGCGGGGATTGGGGAAGGTGCGCCAATGCAACTCCTCCTCCGGCCCCAACACCTGCGCCATGCCCCCGCGCTTGGGATCGATGGCGTACATGAAGGCAAAGCTGATGGGCGGATCCCCGGGCAACGTTACCCGGCTATACCAACCCTCAAAAAACCGCTCTGTGCAGCCATCCCAGTGGTAGCCGGCATGGGGCAGGGATCCCCAATCTGTTGAGTTGTTTTGCCCAGAGCAAGCCGCCGTTGGAGGAAACGCCATTGAGACCTAAGCCATCGCAACAATGATAAACGGAAGTCTATGCTTACCAAAATAATAATTGTATTGTTTCTATATTTATTTGCCCTTAGGATATCAACCAAGCTGAGATTTAAGGATTTCTTGAGATTTCACCAAGGAAATCCGTGGGTCAGGCGACTTGAACCGGAAAGCTTCCATCTTGCCTTCACATATCCTTTCGATGAGGTGAGCATGACGTCACGTCGTAACTTTTTGCTGTCTGCGGGTGCGGCCACCGTGGGTGGACTCGTGAGTGGCAGCTTAGCACGGGCCAGCACAGGCTACTGGGTTGCCCAGGCCAGCGGCCCAGAAACCCCCAATCTCAGGTTAGGCTTTATACCGATTGTGGAGTCTGCCCCCCTGATCATCGCCAAGGAAAAGGGCTTTTTCGACAAACATGGCATGACCGGTGTAGAGGTTTTGAAGCAGGCCAGTTGGCCGGCAGCCCGTGACAACGTGGTCATCGGCTCAGCGGGTGGGGGAATCGACGGTGGCCAGTGGCAGATGCCGATGCCTCACATGATCCACATTGGCGCCATCACCAACAATCAGCCGGTGCGCATGGCAGTTCTGTGTCAGTTGATCACCCAAGGCAACGGGATTGCCATTGCCGGAATGCATGCTGGCAAGGGTTTGGGGCTGGATATCTCGGGAGCCGCGGATTACATCAAAAATTTCAGCGCCAGCAACCAACGCAAATTCAGGGCCGCTCATACCTTCCCCAACGTCAATCAAGATTTTTGGATCCGTTACTGGTTTGCTGCTGGGGGGGTAGATCCGGATCAAGACATCGACCTGTTGGCGGTTCCCTCTGCCGAAACGGTGCAGGGAATGCGCAATGGCACCATGGATGCTTTTAGCACCGGGGATCCCTGGCCCTACCGGATTGTGGCCGATGGGATCGGGTTTATGGCGGCCCTTACCCAACAGATTTGGCCCTTTCACCCCGAAGAATACTTGGCCATTCGCGCCGATTGGGTAGAGCAAAACCCCAGGGCCACAAAAGCCACTTTGATGGCGGTGATGGAAGCGCAGCAATGGTGCGACGATCCGGCCAACCGAGAAGAACTGACACGCATTCTCTCAGGGCGTGCCTACCTGAATGTGCCGGTTGAAGTTCTCACCCCTCCCTTTCAAGGCAACTACGAATTGGGAGACGGCAAGCCAGCTGTTCAAGATTTCAATGCCGGGCCCTTGTACTGGGAAGATGGCCGGGGCAGCGTCTCTTACCCCTATAAGAGCCATGACCTTTGGTTCCTGACGGAATCCTTGCGTTGGGGCTTCCACGCTCGCTTCCTTCCCGATCTGGATACTGCCCGTCGTCTGGTGGATGAAGTGAACCGTGAAGATCTCTGGCGTGAGGCCGCCCAGGCGCTGGGGGTGAAGAACATCCCCAACAACACCTCGCGGGGAACAGAGCGTTTCTTTGACGGTGTGGTGTTTGACCCACAGGATCCGCAGGCTTACCTGAACAGCCTGAAAATCAAAAGGGTCTAGCTGAATAGCTTGATTGGGCCAAGTTCCTCACCTTCTTTCGCAGGAAGTCCATGGCTTACCGTTTCCTTGTTCGAATCTCTCGCGCGACAGGGATCCTGCCTACCTGTGGGATCCCACGAGGTCGAAAAAAGCGGTGCCGAGCTTTCTGCCCAAACGATGGAAAGTTGATGGATGCTATGAGCCTCGCACTTTTTGAATAACTTTAAATGCCATGTTGAGGATCGGCTATGTTGGCTCTACTTCACGTTCCGCGCGAACTCTTCAGGGATCCTCCTTTTGAGAGGCCGGCCCAGCCCCGCTGGGACAAGCTCATCCTTTCAATAGCCGTAGGAATCCTGAGTTTTCTGATTGTCGTGAGAGTTTTGTTGAGTTTGCAATCCCTGTGTTTGCCCATCCAACGAAAAGGCAAGGCCAATCCCAGTTCATGCTCTGTTTCCAACACGTTGTAGAACCCTGCGGCTGGAATGTTCTGAGAGCGCGACAACAGAGAACCTTGTAAAACCCTATCCTCCTCTAGGAGCTATGACGACAACACTTTCTTCTCCGGCAAAATCTGCAACGGCGAAGCTCGATTTGGCGAAGTACCGAGATCAGATTCTCCCCCCTGTGGTGGGTATTGTTGGATTCCTGCTCATCTGGCAGCTCTTGGCCAGTGCCAACCTTATTCGGCTGCCGGGGCCCTGGGATGTGTGGATGGATGAGCGCAGCCGATATCTGATCCTGCATCCTTTGTACCGCAACAGCGACCTCGACCAAGGGCTGCTGCGCCAAACCTTGGCCAGCCTACAAAGGGTGGCCATCGGCTATTGCAGTGCCGCTTTGGTGGGCATCACGTTGGGCATTTTGGTGGGAAGCAGTGTGTGGATCAACCGAGCTTTGGATCCCATTTTCCAATTTTTGCGCATGGTAGCTCCCTTGGCTTGGGTGCCCATATCTTTGGCTGCTCTGCAACGCAATGAGCCGGCTGCCCTGTTCGTTATTTTTATTACCTCAATTTGGCCCATTCTCATCAACACGGCTGTGGGGGTGAGACAGATCCCGGAAGACTACATCAACGTCTCCAAAGTGCTCAAGCTCTCCAAAGTGGACTTCTTTTTTAAGGTGTTGCTGCCCTCAGCCCTGCCCTACATGTTCACAGGTCTGCGCATTGGTATTGGCCTATCTTGGCTGGCCATTATTGCCGCAGAGATTGTGATGTCGGGTGTGCCGGGGATCGGCTTTTTCATCTGGGATGCCTACCAGCAGAACTACGTTACGGAGATCATCGTTGCCGTCATCTACATCGGAGCGGTGGGATTGCTTTTGGATCGCCTGATGTCTGTTTTGCAAAACAAGATAGCCAACCAATGATGTGTTGGATGTGTTGTCAGTATGTGGTTGGTTTGAGGCTAGACGGGTGATAGGTTGGGAGGTTTTCTGTGTCTGTATTGGTCAGTGTGGAGCAGGTGGAAAAATCTTTTGCTCTGCCCGGAGGGCAGGAATACCTTGCTCTGAAAGGGATCGATCTGCAAATCCATCGAGGGGAGTTTGTCTCCTTAATCGGCCACTCCGGCTGTGGCAAATCCACCCTATTGAACATGGTGGCGGGGCTGTCTTTGCCTACGGGGGGGATCGTGGCTTTGGATGGGCATACCATCACCGCTCCCGGCCCCGATCGCATGGTGGTGTTTCAGCATTACTCGCTTTTGCCTTGGCTAACGGTTCGGCAAAACATTGCGCTAGCGGTGAATGCCGTTCTTAAAAACCATTCTCCGGCGGAGCGTCAGCAGATCGTGGAAGAGCACATTGATCTGGTGGGCTTGCGCCACGCAGCAGATAAGCTCCCAGCCCAATTGTCCGGGGGTATGAAGCAGCGGGTGGCCATTGCCCGTGCCCTGGCTTTGCGGCCCAAAGTGTTGTTGTTGGATGAGCCGTTTGGCGCTTTGGACGCGCTCACGCGGGGGAACTTGCAAGAGCAGTTAATGCGCATCTGTGAAGAACATCAGATGACCACTCTCATGGTCACCCACGATGTGGACGAAGCGGTTCTTCTGTCAGATCGTGTGGTCATGCTCACCAATGGGCCGGGATCCCGAATTGGGAACATTTTAACCATTGACATTCCTCGGCCCCGCCGTCGGCTGGAGGTGGTCAACCATCCCAGCTACTACAGCTACCGCAGCGAGATCATCTACTTTTTGAACCAACAAAAACGCATCAAGCAATGGCGTGCTCGCCGCAGCACTGTGGTGGCCAGGCATGGCTTGGAAAAGATCAACTTGGAGATCGGCTTTGTGCCCCTCACTGCCTGCGCTCCGTTGGCTGTGGCCAAAGAAAAAGGGTTCTTTGCCAAACACGGCTTGGAAGAAGTGAACTTGGTGCGGGAAACCAGTTGGCGAGGGATCCAAGACGGCATTCAGGGAGGTTATCTGGATGCGGCCCAAATGCCCGCCGGTATGCCGGTGTGGATGTCTTTGGGCGGAGGGGATAACCCGCCTCAGCCGGTGGTTACTGCCCTCACCTTGACCCGCAACGGCAATGCCATCACCTTGCATAAGCGGTTCTACGAGCAAGGGATCCACACCCTCAGCCAGTTGAAGGCTTACATCCTGGATAGTCCCAGCCGTCGGCTTACCTTTGGGGTGGTGCATCCCAGCTCTATGCACAATTTGCTGTTGCGCTACTGGCTGGCAGCCGGTGGGATCCACCCGGATCATGACGTGGTGCTGAAAACGCTGCCTCCGGCCCAGATGGTGGCCAACCTAACAGCCGGCAACATCGATGGGTACTGTGTGGGAGAGCCCTGGAATTTGCGGGCAGCCTTAGAGGGCAGTGGCTTTACGGTGGCTACAGATCTGGAGATTTGGCTGGGCCATCCCGGCAAAGTGTTGGGGGTGCGAGAAGATTGGGCCAGAGCCTACCCCAACACCCACATTGCCTTGGTCAAAGCGCTGTTGGAAGCCTGCCGCTACTGTGAAGACCCGGCCCATCACGACGAGATTCGCGAGCTGCTCAGCCGCCGCGCCTACCTGAGCACCGACCCATCCTACATTCATCTGGGGGATCCCCAGCGCCTAATCTGTGACTTGGACAGGCCGATGCGGGAATATGCCCACCACCGCTTCTTTCTCGGAGCCGGCAACCGTCCCAGCCGCACCGAGCATCTGTGGATGATGACCCAAATGGCCCGCTGGGGGGATCTGCCCTTCCCCCGCAACTGGGTGGAGATCGTGGAGCGGGTATGTCAGGTGGGGGTGTTCAGCACGGCAGCCCGCGAGCTGGGACTGGATGTCTCCTACCAAAGGCAGCCCATTCAGTTGTTCGATGGGATCCCCTTTAATGGTGAGGATCCCCTGGCCTACCTCAACAGTTTGGCGATTAAGCACGATATTTATGTAGCCGAGGTTGCCTTAGATCGTCGTCCTGTGTTGCTCTAGATACCCACTTGGGCGCCCTTGCAAAAGCACATTCCCCGTTGTGAGAAAATCATGAGTTGGAGCACCCTACGATGACTGCCCTCTTGACAACCTCTACCCCAGCGAACGTAGCCGCAGAACCCTACCTAAGCCTTGAGAATGTCAGCAAGACCTACTCAACTCCCAAGGGGGATTATCCCGTCTTGCGAGATATCAACCTCAGTGTGAACGAGGGAGAGTTTGTCTGCTTGGTTGGGCATTCCGGCTGTGGCAAAACCACCCTGCTGAATATGGTTTCCGGATTTGCCCAGCCCACCAGTGGCTCGGTGAAGCTGAAAGGGCAGCCGATTACAGCTCCTGGCCCGGAGCGCATGGTAGTGTTTCAAGGGTATGCCCTGTTGCCTTGGCTCACGGTTTATGAAAATGTTTATTTGGCCGTTCGGTCGGTATTTCCCCAAAAGAGCCAGTCGGAAAAGCATCGAATTGTGGAAGAACATTTGGATTTGGTGGGGCTGGGGGAAGCCGCTCAGAAATATCCCTCGCAAATTTCGGGAGGGATGAAACAGCGGGTAGCCATTG
>NZ_JANSHV010000068.1:0-2862 GCF_047461775.1 Synechococcus sp. R6-5 | reverse complement strand
TTTAGCGGTCGGAGTCGGGTAGTTTACGTTTTCACTTCCGAATCTCTCCTATCCAACAGGTTTTGCAACCACACCTGAATATCCCGCAGGCTCTCCGGGGAAACTTCATGGCCCATCTCGTACTCGCGATAGGTAAAGTTCAGTGGCAGCGGGGCAAAATAATCCCGGATCTGACGGCCAAAAGCAATCGGCAAAACAGCATCGGCAGTGCCATGAACTGCCAAGATGGCCAGGTGTTTCATCCGCTCCGGCTCCACCGCCTCGGCCAGGATCTCTGGAGATAAACGCCCACTCATCGCCACCACCCCTGCCAGCTTCTCCGGCTGGGTCAGAGCCAAATACAGGCTCATGATCGCCCCCTGGCTGAACCCCAGCAAATACACCTGCCTGGGATCCAGGGCAATACCCGGGATCCCACTGGGCAGCGTCTGTTCTAGAAAGCGGCTCAGGAGCTGGAGGCTATTGCGCGCTTGCTGGGGATCCCCCACCAGCCCTTCTGGCGTCCAGGCCATTTCAAACCAGGCAAACCCGCCTCCACTCCAAGGAATAGGGGCTCTCAAGCTAATCACCGCCAACCGGGGATCCAGATAGGGGGCCAACTGGAACAAATCCCCCTCGTGGCTGCCGATCCCGTGCAGCATCACCAACGCAGGCGCGGGTCCTAAGCCGCCCTGTCGGGGGGGCTGAACGCGGTAGGTGAGGGGGAAAGGAGAAAACACGTCACGGATCCTCAGAAGCAGAGACGGGGTATGGCCGGCCTACGCCCAATCCTGGGGCTGGCGGAGCACCTGGTAGAGCTTAGCTTCCCACGTGTCCGGCTGGGGCTCGTAGCCATATTCCCAGCGCACCAATGGCGGCAAAGACATCAAGATCGACTCGGTGCGGCCCTGGGTCTGGAGTCCAAAGATCGTGCCGCGGTCATAGACCAAGTTGAACTCCACGTAGCGCCCGCGACGATAGAGCTGGAATTGCCGTTCTCTCTCCCCCCATTCCATCCCCTGCCGCCGCTCCACAATCGGCACATAGGCCGGCAAGAAGGCGTCGCCACAGGTTTGCACCAACTCGAAAAGATGTTCCCAACTGCGGGATCCCACCCGCACCTGTAACGATGGTGGCTCAGAAGCCAGTTGTTCGGGATCCCCTTCCGCCTGGCCTTCAGGCCGATAGAGCAGCCCAGGGCGTTCATCCTGATAGTCGAAGAAAATGCCGCCAACGCCGCGCGCCTCGCCGCGATGAGGTAGGAAAAAGTAGCGATCGCACCAGATCTTGAAAACTGGGTAGTAGACGGGATCCAAGCGGTCACAGGCTGCCTTGAGGGTGCGGTGAAAATGGGCCGCATCCTCCTCAAACAGGTAATAGGGGGTGAGATCCATCCCGCCCCCAAACCACCAAACCGGCCCCGCCTCGAAATAGCGATAGTTCAGGTGTACCGTCGGCACATAGGGGTTGCGAGGATGCAACACCATAGAGGTGCCTGTGGCGTAGAAAGGATGCCCTGCCGCTTCTGGACGCTGTTTCAGAATCGAAGGGGGCAGATGGGATCCGAACACCTCGGAAAAATTGACTCCCCCCTGCTCAAACACGTCTCCCTGCTGAATGACCCGCGAGCGCCCGCCCCCTCCTCCAGGGCGTTCCCAACGGTCTTCCCGAAACTTGGCTTTTCCGTCTAGGGCCTCCAGACGGGCACAGATGTCATCTTGTAGGCGCTGCATGAATTGGCTCACCTGTTGACGGGCATCCACTGGCAGCGCTGTAGGGCTTGAGGCCAGCATCATAGTCTTCCAATCTCTCGAAACTCGACAAAAACCTCTCCAGCCCCCATCAAACCTCTCAGACTGGGAGAGCCGAACTGCCAAACTGAAGAGTTCTAACCTGGCCGGGCAAGAAACTCCCTGGAAATCCAGGCCGCTCTTGGATCTTACGTGGGAACCGCCTCATAGGGACGAAGTCGCGCCCATTTGTTCCGTTCCTCGCGAAAGCTCTGGCAGCCCACCACATCCCATTCCATCTCGGTGCCCCCATTGCGGATATTGACATTGATCTGGGGGCCCTGCGGCTCAAAATCCGGCGTCAGTGTGAGATGAGGTTGCTGATGCTGCGCTTCCACGGCATGGTAGGTGGTACAGCGATCCACGTAGTAGCAGTGAATACAAATACACATGGCTGCTGCCTGCAAGAAACGGTTCCCAATCTTGAGGGTAGCATCCTGCCTCCTTCCAGACGGCGGATCCCCTCTTTCTCAGCCGATTCTTGAGATATTTCTTAGCAAAGAGAGGCATCTCCTCGTCTCTCGTCTAAAATCTCGACATATTTCTCAGGATGGGGCTTGATCTGTCCTTAGGATCGAACCATCCAGGCTATCCAGAGGAACTGCCATGAACACCCACACCCGCTACCGCTTCACCTGCACCCTCTCCTTTGGAGATATCTACGGCCAGATCATCGTTTGGCTGATTGTCATCTTTGCCAGCTTGGCCGCTGCCCTCTCCCTGATGAATAGCCCCCTCTACGCTTTTCTCACCATTGCTCTGATTTTGGTGATCTCCCTGCCTTTCCTGCTCTTCGCCTTCGTGACCACCCTGCTCAATCACATCGAGTTTGCCGTTGTCCCTCCTGAGGAAGAGGAAAATCGCGCTGCTGCTGCGGCTAAGTCGCCCGTGGCCGTCAGTTAGAAACAACTGGCAGTCGGTTGGCGCTTGTCGGATGGATCCCTTGCCCCAAAGACACCTGTGCTGAGTTAAAAAAACCTTGGCTCTCTTGGTCTAGCGCTTGAGTTGGCCCCTGCAAGGCGAGCAAGCGGGTAGCCTTTTATTGGCATTTTATTGGCAATTGTTTTACCAAAGAATTGGGTCTAAAGCCCTG
>NZ_JANSHV010000067.1:0-11322 GCF_047461775.1 Synechococcus sp. R6-5 | reverse complement strand
CTTAGCGGTCGGAGCCGGGTAGTTTACCAGTTTGGGCCGGCGTTGCTTGCTTCTGTGCCGGACGAATGGCTAGGACGGTTGGTGGGGGTGTCGGGAGATCTGATCCAACGTTGCCGCCAAGAAATGAGGATCCCTGCTGGCGCTTTGGGCTGCAGAGAGCAAGATTGAGACGGGGGGAGCCCAAGAGAGAAACTCGAGCGCTTGTTTCACCAAAAGACAAGCTGCTGCCGCCTCAACCCCAGCAAAAGGACGGCAAAACACTTGGTCAAAGGAATTGGTGGCTTTCCGGCTGCAACACTATCTCGCTCGGTACAGCACCAGCGGGCGCTGTAAGGGCAAAGCAGATGGCTTCCGCAGCCGTGGCAGGGCTGAGCATCTTGTCTCGTTGCACCTTCAGGCTGATGGGATCCCAGAAGGGTGAGTCGATGCCCCCGAAGTAAAACAGCGTAAATCTGACCCCAAAGCGCTTCAGCTCATCGGCCATGCACTTGCTAAACCCGACCACCCCAAACTTGGCCGCACAGTAAGCAGAGGCCATCGCCATGGGATAACGTCCAAGGACGCCGGGAAAATTGAGGATGTGGCCGGATTTTTGCTCCCGCATGGGGTTGGCAGCCAGTTGGCTGGTGTAGAAGCTGCCCTTCAGGTTGACCGCCAGCATTCGCTCCAGGTCTGCGGGGGTTAGCTGGGGAGCAGGCTTCAGGATCCCGGCCCCGGCCAGGTTAATCAGCACGTCAATGCGCCCATGCTTTTGCACCGTTTGGTTGACCAGGGCCTCTACCTGGGCATAGTCCGTCACATCAGTGGGGATCCCCACTCCAGAGGCAGCCCCCAAAGAGGCTGATTTCTCCACCAGAGCTCGCAGGGGCTCTTCTCGCCGAGCGGCCAAGACCAGATGGGATCCGGCCTGAGCCAGCATGGGCACCAGGACGCTGCCGATACCCCCCGTTGCCCCTGTGATCAAAATAACTGCCTGCGATAGCGGAGAAGACACGTTACGTTTCTTAAACTCTTTTTCCCATCATACACAGGGATCCCGACAAGCCAGTCACAGCCCCACTGGATCCCTCGACAGAGGTCATCTGAGCGGTGGAGAAGACAGGAAAGGCTGGCACAGCCACAACCCACTGAACCCCAGGGTTAGGAGAGTGAGGGGCAGGCCAAAGCGCAGATGTTCCCCAAACGAAAGCACATAGCCTTTTTTGGCCGCTGCCTCGACTGTGATCAAATTGGCCACCGCCCCAAATAGTGTCAAATTGCCTGCCAAAGTGGAGCCAGCAGCCAGCAACAGCCAAGCGGTGGTCTCCTGTCGGGGCAGGAACGATTGCAGCAACAGCACCGCCGGCACATTGGAGATGAGGTTGGATAAAACGGCCACACTACTCAGCAGGGCAAGAGGGGATCCCGCCAGACTCTCTGCCAAGGATCCCAAGCTCATCCCCCAAGCAGTTACCAGCTCTCCCGTTGCCCGCGTTAGGATGAACAGCCCGGAAAACATCACCAGCAGATTCCAGTCCACCTGCTCCAAAAATCGCTCTGGCTTCAGCCTACGGGTAATCAACAACAGGGCCGCCGCCACCAAAGCCGATTCTGCCAAGGGAAGTCCGGCTACAAAGGCCACAAACAGCCCCCCCGTAATCACCACGCTCTTGCGCAACAGGGGCGGGTAGAGCCGCAGCGGCAGCCAAGGCACCCGAGCAAAGGGTTTCAACGAGCGCACCTCAGGGTAGTACAACCACAGCAACCCCACTTCCAGCAGCAGCCCTACCACGGCAATGGGGGTCATCTGGGCAGCAAACTCCAGATAGCCGATCCCAGAGAAGGAGCCGATCAGGATATTCTGCGGGTTGCCGCTCAGGGTGGCGACGGATCCCAGGTTGGTGGCTGCCGCCAAGCCCAGCAGATAGGGAATCGGGTTTAACCCCAGCACCGTTGTGACCTGCAAAGTCAGGGGAGTAAACACCAGCGCCAGCGTGTCGTTGAGCAGGAAAGCCGAGAGCAGCCCGCTGCCGAACACCAGCATGATCAACAGGCCAAAGGGGCTGCGGCTCACCCGAATCAAGCCCAGCAAAGCCAACTGAAAAGCCCCCCCATAGGACAAGCTGGCATTTACCACCATCATGCTCAGGAGAAACACAATCGTGGTCGGGTCAATGGCTTCCCAAGCCTGCCGTAGCGACAAGGTCCCCAAGCCGATCAACAGGGCGGATCCCACCAGGGCGATGGTGGCCCGGTTCATACGCAACCTAGGCAGGGATCCCAGTCCCAACCCGACATAGCTCAAACCCAACACCAACCAAGACAGCCCCTGCACCCCCCGATCCCTCCCGCACTTCTTTCAGGATCCCTGATGGGTTCAGCCAATGGCAAAGGCTGGAGTTGAAACAGGCCCAACATTCCCGATACTCAATAAGTCACAAATAAGTCACAAGAACCAATCATGGTCAGAAACCTTTCGGGATAGTCCAAAAGCTCCGCTGGATCAGCGCGTTTGCCTCGGCGAGCTGCAGACCGAGCAGAGGTGGCGAGAATATCCAAGGTCTGGCCATCGTTCGTAGGATAATGGGAGCCCGCAGACATTGAGTTACCCACCGTTCACTGAGGAGTTGTCCCCTTGGTCAAAGAACGCGTAGAGGTCATCGTCCCGGCCACCACCGCCAACTTGGGGCCAGGGTTCGACTGCATCGGTGCAGCCCTAGAGCTCTACAATCACTTCCATTTTCGCGAGATCCCTTCTGGCCTCAGCATCCACTACCGCGGCAGCGACCACATCAGCCAAAGCAAGGACAACCTGGTGTACCGGGCTTTTTGCCGCGCCTTTGAGCTGCTGAGTAAGCCTGTGCCGGGGGTAGAAATCGAAATTACCCTCAACGTGCCCCTGGCGCGGGGGTTGGGCAGTTCTGCCACCGCCATTGTCGGCGGCTTACTGGGGGCCAATGCCATTGGAGCACTCAACTTAGCTCCCGAAACCCTTCTACAACTGGCTATTGCCTTGGAGGGCCACCCAGACAATGTGGTGCCCGCCCTGCAGGGCAGTTGTCAGCTTTGTGTGCAGGGACAGCAGGGGCAATGGGTGTTTTGTCCCGTGGAGTGGCATGAGAGCATTGGCATCCTGGCCGTAGTGCCCAACTTTAAGCTTTCCACCCAAGCGGCCCGCGAGATCCTGCCCAAATCCGTCAGCTTGGCGGATGCAGTTTTTTCCAGCAGCCATCTGGGCCTACTCATCCGCAGCTTGCAGTCGGGGCGGGTGGACTGGCTGAAGGTGGCTCTGCAGGATCGGCTGCACCAGCCGGCGCGTATGGAGCTGATCACCGGGTTCAAAACGGTTCAAGCTGCAGCCATGGCTGCCGGAGCCTATGGGGTGGTGATCAGCGGAGCCGGCCCCACTCTTCTGGCCCTCTGTGCTCCCGAGAATCGGGAACGGGTGGGATCCGCGATGGTCAGCGCTTGGGCGCAGTTGGATATTGAAGCGGAGGCCAAACTGCTCAACCTGGACCGGCAGGGAGGACGGGTGGTGATCCACTCCCAGCCGTCTGGATAGGAAACTCCCTCTCCAGTCGGGGAGCTACCCTGCTGCCGGGAAGCCATCTTGCAGCAGCAACACCAAGGGCGGAAGAAATAGCCAAGCCGCCACCATCAAGGACGCCACTGCCGCCATCAACACCGCTGCCGCCGCGCAATCTTTGGCGATCTCGGCCAAGAGGTGATACTTGCTGCCCAGGGTGAGATCCACCACTGCTTCCAGAGCGGTATTCACCAGCTCCAGCGCCATCACCAAACCGCTGGTTAGGCTAATCACGGCCATTTCCAGGGCGCTCAGCCGCAGGCCCAGCCCAAGGCCAAAGGCCATCACCGCCATCACCATGTGAATGCGCAAGTTGCGCTGGGTGCGGATGGCATAGACCAAGCCCTTGCCCGCGTAGTAGAAACTTTTGCCCAAGTTGTCGGCCACTTGCCAAGAGGGGGGGCGTCGCCAGGGATCCATCCCCGAAGGCTCGGCAGTTGCTGCGGGATCGGCCTCAGAGATAGGCGCTGGGTCTACACCGGTGGGCCCGGAATGGACGCGCCGCCGGAACACCGCCAGGCGAGAACGCTCCGGCAACCGACTAGGGCTGTTGGCCATGGGCCACCTCCCCATCCAGTTGGATGGCTGCGAGCAACTGTCGCTGTTGCTGCAACATGCGCTGCAGGGACAGTTCATCCGGGTGATCCCACCCCAGCAGATGGAGCAACCCGTGGCTGGCCAACCAGGCCAACTCTTGCGAGAGACGATGCCCCTGCGCTTTGGCCTGTGCGCGGGCGGTGGGCACCGAAATCACAATATCCCCCAGCAGGCGTACCCCCGTTACGTCTTGGATCTCAAAGGGGGCAAACATCTCCTGCGCGGCAAAGGCCAACACATCGGTGGGCTCGTCGAGATGGCGAAACTCGCGGTTGAGCTGGCGGATGTGTTCATCGGAAGTGAGGCAAAGGCTGAGCTCGCATGGCTCCTGTACTCCCAGCTCTTTCAGCCAGATCTCAAACCAATGACGCCAAGTGGCTTCTTCAACCGGGCTGGGGATGTTGAATTGCAGATAGAGATCTAAAAATCCATCCATGCGGGCCTCACTCACACCACGCCCCTTATTCTACTGGTTTGCCCAGATTGGGCCAGGTTTTGTTTCTCTGCTCCGCAAGCTGCTGCAGCGCCTGTCGTAGTCGATTCTCCAACAGATGGCAGCCTGAGTCCAAATCCTCTGTCGGGAACAGATCCCCGGCAATGCCCACTGCCCAGGCCCCTGCTTGCAGGTATTCCGCTGCCTTGGCCAAGGTGACTCCCCCTGTGGGGATCAACGGCAGGGATCCCAGCACCGATTGTAGATGGCGCAGGTAGCGGGATCCCCCCATGCTCTCCACCGGAAACACCTTTACTGCCGTTGCCCCCGCCTGCCACGCCCTCCAGATCTCGCTGGGGGTGAGGGCACCGGGCACGATGGGCAGCCCCACCTCCCGACCCCAGCGGATAACTTGCTCATCGGTGAAGGGGCAAACGCAAAACTGGGCTCCTGCCTGCCAAGCCTGCTCCGCCATCTGTCGATTGAGAACAGTGCCCACCCCTATCCAACACTGCGGGTGGTCTTGCCGCAGTTGGGCAATCAGCTCCAGATATTGGGGAACTTGCGTGGTGATTTCAATGTGGCGGATCCCGGCCCGGATGGCCAGCATGGATCCCTCTAGGGCCTGGGCTGGGCTGGCCCAGAGGCGGATCACGGCAATCAGCGGCTGCTGCCACAGATGGAGTAACCAGGGGTGCTGTGACCCTTTTCTGAAACTGCACTCAGCATCCTCGAATGCCATCTGTAGGAAAATACCCGCTCAGTGTTTTGCAGTTGCTTGGGTTTAGCTTAAGTTTAATTGCAATCCAAAAACGAAAAAGTCAGCCTGCCAATGAAATAATGACAAACCATAAAGCCTAAACGTCTTTTCTTTCAAGGGAAAGCCTAGCAGATGACTCAGGAACAAGCAAAGCCGGTGTTTTATAGGGGCAACTGTTTGCGCGTTCGTGGCCTTTGCCGGAGTGTTTGCTTTTCCCAGCTTTTCACGGCGTTGCTGGTTCCTGCTCTGGCCTTGTTGTCTCCCTAACCGGTGCTGAACTCAGCAGAGAAGAGGAGGAAGATTCCTCAAACCAAAGGTGCCGCAAGGTATCCCGTCTGTATGAGGCAACTTTTTGGTTGGCCTTCTAAGCGTGAGGTTTGCCAGCAGGTGAGCAGCCAGTTTATCGTCATTTCCTAGTTTTTCTAGTCCGTTGAGGTTGCTGCCGCTTGAGTTGCATGCCGTCAGGCCTGTGGGATCCGGAGGTGGAGTCGCTACTGTCTGGCTCTTCTGTTGCTGTTCGGAGTAGCCCTAAATAGCCAGCTCAGGCCCGATTCAGATCCGTGGGGATCTTTGTATCCTTAGGGTCGATGGGTCGGTTGCAGAGGGTGTGAGGAGTGACGAGTCTCAGTCGTGGGGCACGCAGACTGAAAGTGTGGGTGATGCTTGGATTGCTCACCCTCTTGCTGTTGGGGGGACTGGGGGGGGTTGCCCCGTCTCAGGCGCAGAATGTCAACCAATTGCAACAGCGGCAGCAGCAGATCCAGCACCAAATCCAGAGCACTCAGCGCCGCTTGGGAGAACTGCGCCAAGCAGAAGAAGAAGCCCGCCGCCGCATGGGATCCCTGCAGCAAAACATTCGACAGACCGAATCCAGCCTTCGCGACAATCAGTATCGTCTGGAACAAGCCCAGAAAGCCCTGGAGCAAGCTCAAAAGGAGCTACAGGAGCTGGAAGACCGCCTGAGACGGCAGCAACAGGGCACGGCTGCCCGTTTGCGCTACATGCAGCGACAGGGGGCCGAACATTGGTGGGCTTTGCTGCTCACCAGCCGTGACTTGAACGAGTTTTTCGACCGCCGCCACCAACTGCAACTGTTGATCGAGGCGGATCGGCAGTTGATCCAAGAGCTGCAAGCAATGGCCAAAGAGGTGGATCAACAGCGCATTGCTCTGGAGATGCAGCGCAACGAGATCTCTTTGATTTTGCAGGAGCTGGCCGCCCAGAAGAACCAACTGCAGCAGCAGGCGGTCGCCCAAGAGCAGCTGTTGAGCCGCTTGGCCAACGAACGCGCGGCCTATGAAGCAGCCCAACGGCGGCTGGAAGCCGATTCCCAACAGTTGACTCTCCTCATCCAGCAACTGATCGCCCAGCAGGCCCAACAGCAGGGGGGCAGGGATCCCGTTCAAGGGACGGGCCGATTCATCGCTCCGGTGCGCGGGCCGATCACCAGTGGCTTTGGCTGGCGGGTTCACCCCATCTACCGCAGTCGCCGCTTTCATGCGGGGATCGATTTTGGTGTGCCCACCGGCACTGCGGTGAGAGCCTCCGACCGGGGCACCGTCATCTACGCCGGCTGGTACGGCGGCTATGGCTACACGGTGATTGTGAATCACGGCGGCGGCATCACCACCCTGTACGCCCACAACAGCCGCGTTGCCGTTGGGGTAGGCCAGCAGGTGCAGCGGGGGCAAGTTGTTGCTGCTTCCGGCTCCACCGGCCTCTCCACCGGGCCCCATGTTCACTTTGAAGTGCGCGTCAACGGCCAACCGGTGGATCCCCGCCGCTACCTGTGAAGCAAAGCCTCCGTCGGCAACAGCTTCAGGGATCCCGCCTGCAATGTCCACCGCACATCGGCAATGGAGGACAGCTCCTCCGGGTCGTGGGAAACCACCAACACCGTCCAGGTGGACTTTAGCCGAGCCAACAGCTCGATCAACTGCCGTCGCACCGACCAATCCAATCCCGCCGTCGGCTCATCCAGCAACAGCAAAAACGGGCCACGGATCAACTGGACGGCCAGGGCCAAGCGCCGCTGTTGCCCGCCGCTGAGGCGGTTTGGGGAGGTATGTAGAGGGATCCCTTCCAATCCCACCTGTCTGAGGGCGTTTTCGATCTCTTTTCTCTGTAGCTCTGGATAACCAAAGCGCATTTCCTCCAGCACCGTCAAGCCGCAAAAGTGGCGCTCTGGAAACTGAAACACCAACCCCGCCATGCTGCGCAAGCGGTTGGGGGAAAGTTCTGCCCCTCCCCAGGTAATCCGTCCTTGGGTGGGCCGCGCCAAGCCAGCCAAAATCTCCAGCAGGGTGCTCTTGCCCGCCCCACTTTTGCCCACGATCAGCCCCAACTGGTTCAGGCCCAACTCAAAGGAAAGATCGTTGAGAATGGGCTGGGAAACGCCTGCCGGATGGTAGGAAAGATGCTGAACTTGCAACATGGGGGGCAAAAGAGGGGGATGCTGTCGTTATTTTGGCACCGGAAGATCCCCGCGCGACAGCTATGGCCCTTCTTCAGCGGGAAGGTCGAAGCTTGGGAAACACCTCTATCCGGAGGAGCAGATTAAGCTAGCCTGAAGGTAGGGTAAATTATCGCTCTGGTTATCCTGATGGCGCAGCCTTCTTCTGCAGATTCTCCTTCGGTTGGGGCGGGATCCCCCCCCCAGCTGAGTTACACCCGCCTGGCCATGCGCAACATGGTGCGCAAAGGCAAGACTTCCCTGCTTCACTTCACCCTGACAGCGGTGGGGTTGGTGGCCCTGCTGGTGGGGCTGGCCTACCTGTTTCACTAAGTTTTCACTGAGTTCCGCGAGAGTGTCCTGGCTATACCCTCTTGCAGTTGTTCCTAGGGCGGGAAAGCCACACCCTGAAAGGTCTTTCTTGTTACACTCCATGTCGCTTCTTAAGCTTTTCCCAAGATTAGGTGTTAGGAAGGAACAAGCACCAATGGCTCCTACGGTTGGACCTACGGTCCGCTTCCGCGAACGAGCGCACGGCAATCCCGGCTGCTGAAACGCCAACCTTTGGCTTTAATGCTACGCAATGTGCTACGCACCGCTATCGCGAGCGCTAACGCGACTGGACTTTGGCCTATGCAGACTTCGCCAGACCTCACCTCCGCTCGTTCTGTCATTCGCCTGCTGTTGTTTGCCAAGAGTCGAGCTGTCGTTGCCGAACTTGAGGAACATCTGCGCCAGCACATCCAGGGGTTGCCCGGCCAATACCCTGCCCAACTGGAAGTGGTGCCGCTGGAGGAGCACCCCTACCTGGCAGAGCATTACAAGCTGGTGGCCACTCCGGCTCTGGTCAAGGCTGAGCCCTTGCCCGCTCAAGTTTTGGCGGGCGCAGACTTGGCGACGCAGTTGGAAGTGTGGTGGCCTCGTTGGCAAGGCCAAGCGGCTTTGGCCGCCCATGGACCTACGGTCCGCTTCCGCGAACAAGAGGGGGCAGGACAGCATCCCACCTCCCCTCCAACCACTGAGGCACTGTTGCAAATGTCGGAAGAGGTGTTTTTGCTGCGGCAGGAGCGGGCCCAATTGCGGGAGCAGTTGGACTTCAAAGATCGCGTTCTGGCCATGCTGGTGCATGATTTGCGCAGTCCCCTGACGGCCACGGCTCTGGCGGTCGAAACCCTGCAGCAGGGGCGCGAGGGATCCCTGGACAAAGCGCTGGAACGGCAGTTGTTCGACCATGCCCGCCAGCAACTGCGCAAGATGGACAGCATGATCACCGATATCCTGGAGTCGGCCCGTGGCGCTGCCTCGGAGCTGAGGATTCGAGCCGTAGAAACCCAGTTGCCCGGCTTGTGTCAGGCGGTGATCGAGGAGCTATGGCCGCGCATTCAAGGCAAGCGGCTGCAGTTTCAAGCGGATATTCCCGTGGATCTGCCCTCTGTTCACGTGGATCCCGACAAGATCCGCCAAGTTCTGTTCAACCTGCTGGACAACGCCATCAAGTACACCCCTGCCGGGGGATCCATCCGCCTCGATGTCCTCCATCGCACCAGCCAAAAGGTGCAGGTGACCGTCAGCGATACTGGCCCTGGGATCCCGGAAGCCGACCAAGAGAGCATCTTCTCCGATTCTGTCCGTCTGTCCCGGGATCAACAGCAGGAGGGCTATGGCATCGGCCTTTCCCTCTGCCGACGGATCGTGCGCGCTCACTACGGCCAGATTTGGGTGGAGTCTTCCTTGGGCAAAGGCAGCAGCTTTCATTTCACTTTGCCCGTGTATCGGCTCTGCAAGGGCTAGCCGGGAGCTGGCTCCCCATGGGTGTGAGCCCCCTCAGAGAGAACAGATCTGACGGTTTTCCTGGACTTGGCAAAAGCGCTCCGCGCCGCTTCCGCGACTATTCCCAGCCCCTCTTCCAGAGGGAAAGGGGGGTCACGGATCAACCTAAGTTTTTAAAACGACTCCGAGTGGATGCTCTGGCAACAGGGACTCATCCTGCCTTTGGCGGGGTTGTTGCTAGACTTCGTGTCGCGAGGACGGTTTGATGGGCGTTTTGCAATCTAGGTCAGGGCAGGTTGGCCAATTTGTGGGTTTAATGTGGGTTTAATTAAGCCAAGCTCACCGGAGTGGAGTCGGTGAAACTGCCAGCAGTGTCTGTCAGAAGTATGGTGTTAAGGCAATCGTTCTTATGACCAGAGCAAGGGAGAGGAAAGGCACCGATCCATCCGCGCTAGCGGGCCGTAGGCCTTTGCCAGAGAAGTCGCGGGATCCCCGCCGCCCCTCACAACCTGCCAAGAACGCCGTCCCGCCTCCAGAGGGGTCAAAGCCGCAAACAGGTTCTGGTCGCCTGCTTCCTGCCCCCAGGGGATCCCTGTCGGTTTCCCGTCCTCAACCGCTGCGTCTTGCTCGCCAGAAAGCCATTGCTCGTCTGCGCCAACGGGCTGCCCGGCCTCGCCGCTTGAGACGTTCTCCATCTCTCGGGCAAGTGTTGCTCAGGGGACTGAGCTTAAGTCTCATCCTGGGCCTGACGATGGCGGGCCTCTCGCAACTGCTGCAATCGACCACCGCTGGCCGGATAGAACAGGCCACGACGCAGCTTGGGGATCCTCCCCCGCCGGCATTGCCAAGTGACATTCTGCGGGGAGAAGCGATCCCGGCTTTGCAGGAGCGCTTGGCCGCTTTGGCCGACCAACCGGGTTTGACGGCAGGAGCCCTGTTTTGGGAGGTGGAAACCGGCGCCTTTGCCGGGGTTAGGCCGGATCAGGCTTTTCCTGCCGCCAGTGTGATTAAGATCCCCATTCTCTTGGCTTTTTTCCAGGCTGTGGAAACCGGGCAGGTGCGGCTGGATGAGAGGCTCACCCTGCGGGAAGATCTCAAGGGAGGGGGGGCAGGCGTGCTGCAAACCCGCCCGCTGGGATCCCAGGTTTCTGCTTTGGAAGCGGCCACTCTGATGAGCACCCTCAGCGACAACTTCGCCACCAATCTGATCATCGATCGCCTGGGTGGACAGGAGGCTCTCAACCAAAAATTTCGCCAGTGGGGACTACAACACACGCAAATTTCTTGGTGGCTACCGGATCTGGAGGGCACCAACACCAGCAGCCCGCGCGACATGGTTTGGTTGCTCAGCCAGGTGGAACAGGGGCGCATGTTGAACCGCCGCAGCCGCGACCGCTTTTTGGATATTCTCTGGCGCACCCAACGGCCCTCCTACTTCCGGCCCAATCTGGGCCAAGAGGTGCGCATTGCCCACAAAACGGGAACCTTGAGCTCCGTGGTGGGAGATGCCGGGATCCTGGATTTACCCAACGGGCGGCGCTATGTGGCGGCGGTGTGGGTGAAGCGAGAAACCCCCAACGACCCCAGAGCCGAAGGGCTGATCGCCAGCTTGTCGCAAGCAGCCTATGAGTTCTGGTCTGCTCCTGGATCCGCCCCGCCATCCCGAACAGACACCACCGGCAGCCCGCAACCCTGAGTCCCCCACTCCACAAATCTTTCCATATTGCTACGCAACGCTTACGCGA
>NZ_JANSHV010000066.1:0-3365 GCF_047461775.1 Synechococcus sp. R6-5 | reverse complement strand
ACGTATCCTCTCCAAAAGCGCTGGATCAGGCCGATGAAGGCACAGCGATACCCGCCCGTTGCGCTACCCGTTCGGCTAAGGTGGGGGTGGTCTCCGGCGTGACGATGCGGTCGCGGAGATAGTGAAAGAACCCCACGCCGAGTTTGGCGGCGGTGGCGGCCAGGGTTTGGAAGGTATCCCACGCCCGTGCCCCGTCTCGGGATTGAGGGCCGAAACTGATATCGCGTTTGCGCACGCGGCGTCGCGCCGCCAGTTCCATATCATTATTGTGCAGGGGAATGTCGGGATGTTTCAGCACCGCCAACAACTGGGTCCGTTTGTCGGCGGTTTTGCTGATCCGGTCATCCAACGCCGCATAGCCGGTCTCTTTTTCCACCAAGGCGTCAAACGCATCCGCCAACCGTGCGCGTTCCGCCGCAGTGGGCGCCTGTTGATAGGCCAGCAGGTCGCGATAGAACGTCCAATAGCGTTCCCCAAACGCGGCGAGTTCGGCCTGATGATGGGGCGCCCGTGGGGCAAGCTTGGCGTAATGCCGCCAATCATGCACCCAACACAGGGCGTGGGTGGTCGTGAGGTGGTCATACACGGGGGCATCATCGCTCAGCAACCAGCGCAGGACGGGCGCCTGGGTTTGGGCGTGATAGGCGGCAAGCGCCAGCGCATCGCCGACCGGCTGTACCTGCTGCGGGGTGAGCGTGATCCCGGCGTTGGTCAGGTGCTGCTGGAGTTCCGCCGCCGTCATGTCCGTGCCGCGGGGCAGGGCCTCCCGCAGCCGGCGGAGCAGGGTGTGCGGCAGGCTGCGAGCCTGCAGCCACGCCAGCGACTCGTCATTGAGGCGATAGCGGAGTTCCTGGCCCCAGATGACCGCCAGGACATCCTGGCGCGTGCCGCCGGGACGGGTATGATAGCTCGTGAACCAGGCATTGCCCACAACGTGGCAGACCTCGTTCTGCCCATCCACGCGGGTACTGGTCTGGTCGGTGGCGACCCACGACCCGGTGGCGAGGCCGGTTTGATGAATCGCGGCGGCTTCGTCCGCCCAGCGTCCCTTCGGATCCAGCAGCATGCGCGCCACCGTGCCCGTGCCAATCTTCAGACCGACATCCCGCAGAAAGCGCAGCAGCGCGGGCTGACTGACGTTTGCCCCGTGACCGAGTGCGGGAACGATGGTATGGGTCGTGGGGCAAAACCCACCCCGGTAGCCGGGCGGCAACGGTGCGGTGATGAGCGTGTTGGTGCTGGGGACGTACCACCGCTCCCGCACGAAGCGGACCACCTCCACGTCGATGCGCAGGCGCTGCACGATGGAATCGGTTGTCCCATGGCGCACCGCATCGGGGGGCAGGGTCGCCGGATCCACCCCGCAGCGCTCCTCGTGCGTGACAATCAGGGTCGCGTTCTTTTTCGGCTTGCCCCGTGGCGTGCGCGTGCGGCGCTCGGCCTCCGAGGAATGATCCGCAGGCGGCGGGCTGGGCGGCGGCGTGGGTGGTTTGATGTCGGGCTTACCCGAGCGTCCCTTCAGCCGTGCCACCTCATCCCGCAGATTCTGGTTTTCAACCCGCAGGGCGGCGTTCTCAGCCGCCAGCGTCTCGATGACGTTCAGCAACTGGATCACGATCTGGCGGGTTGCCAGATCGGCAATGCTGTCGGGGTTGAGGTCAGGTATCTGCATATGTTGGTAGTCTACCAGATCTTGGCTCCGCCGTCACCCGCTGCCCAGCAGTTTTGGAGAGGATACTCTCTTACCGGCATGGGCGTGAACGGCAACCATTACAATACGTGATATCGCAGGCCCAACTGCCGCAGGGAGGATTCGGATTAGAAGAGGTAATATATCTTCTCACTACCCGGTCAGGACAATCTGCACAGCCGAAAGCAGGAGCGCACCAACTCCCGCATGCCGACTCAATCGTGCATCCAAGGAATGAGTCACTACATGAGAGACCTGGACATCCAAATCCATTACAAGGAGAAGGACAACTTTGAGCTACAGCACGTCTGGTAGTTGTCCCCAAGCCAAAAAGTATGAGCGCTGCGGCTGCCATCAGGCGTAACGACTCTCTCATGTTACCCCCCCTTTCTACATGGATTTGATGATAGAAACAAGGTCGTCTGTGGTTGCCCCAAAACCTACGACCGCAACGGTCCAATCCGCATCAATCCAAGAAGCCATCACCACTCGCAGGTTCGATGAGGCAATAGAGAATTGCACTGACCGTCCCTGGATCTGCCTTAGTTCAGTGGGATTATCAAGCGTTGCTGCCTTATCTGCTCTTGGTCGAAAATCAACGAAAATCACCGCGCTTGTACTACTCGTATAGTGGAGGAGTACATCCGTTACGTTGCCTTTAGAGTCCCGAAAGACCCCTACCTCATTAAGCACATAGTCTGTTGACTTAGGTACTAAAAGTGTCGCGGGGGACAGGCGCATGGCTTCCTCCAGCGAGCTCACTTTTTCTTCGCTACGAACAATAGTGCCTGCTGATGCTGCTGTAGCCTTGTCAGGTGAACTGTATGCGATACTTGCCAGGGAACCTACAACAGCAGTTCCAGCATAACGCAGAAATCCACGTCGTCCTGTCACACCTGAGGTAACATTTTGGGTGGCGACAGCATTACCTTGTGACAAACCCAAGATGAGACCGGCAATCGCCAATAGCACTCCAATAGCAACATTGAATACTGAAAACTGATATGAAACCTGAAGCGCGAGCGCTGCCAACATAAGAGATGCACCAGCAAGGAGGAGAAGATTACGGATTGCAATACTTTTCCATCCAAATTCAGCCACGGACAGCGAGCCAAAACAGCCGCAGCCCCCGGACTTCTTGGTTGCCGCATTGTATACCGCTATCGCGAGAAAGGTTGCAAGTAGTAGCCAGGTGAGAATTGTGGCGAAGGGGGCAAATAAACCACCAAGAAGTAGCAGACCAACTGTCAACTCAATGGCGGGTAGCGAAAAACTAATGAATTTTGCAAGTGTAGGCCCGCCCAACCTGTAACTTGCCACCACTTGCTCAAAATCAGTTCGGTTTGACAGCTTGGTAGCCCCGGCGAGGACGAACAGGAACCCTAGTAGCATTTGGGGGAGAAGCAATAAGACAAGCGAACCAACGGGATGTGTAAAGAATTCCGTGAGTCGCATTTTTGTATCCTTTCATTCAAGTATGCTGCGGTGGCTGGAATTAACCTACTACATATTCTGCAAGAGCAGAGTCTCAAGAGTAAATTCTGATGTCAACATGGTCAACGATCAGAACAATCCGCTTGGCCTTAGGATAGTCTTCGTCCGCAAGCAGGCGCACCCGCCCGGCAATATTGCGACTGATATGCTGCCCGGTGACGTTCACCGTGCGCCAGCCCTG
>NZ_JANSHV010000065.1:0-11350 GCF_047461775.1 Synechococcus sp. R6-5 | reverse complement strand
TGATAAAAACAGCAGCTGCTGTTAACCCTCCGGACTTCGAAGCCTAGGGATCCCCTCCATGACTTCCCAGATTCAGCCCTGCACACGCGAACAGATCTTGAATGGAATGGGCATCACCACCCTGTTTTCGGCTCTCATTGTGGGTCTCTGGATCTGGCTGGGATCCTCCTTTCCCGTGCCGTTTCGCTGGGATCCCCTAGCCTTGGCGTGGGGGGCAGGGCTGGGACTGGGGGTGGCTCTGCTCAGCGGCGGGGTTTACCGGCTCTGGCCAGCCTATCGTCGGGCAGCCACTGCCTACTTACACTGGGTGGCGGATCCCTTGCAGTGGGGAGATATCCTTTGGGTGGGCCTGCTGCCGGGCTGGAGCGAGGAATGGCTGTTTCGCGGTGTGCTGCTGTCAGCTCTGGTGGCCAGCCCCTTGGGGTGGACAGGCGGGATCCTGCTGAGCGGCCTCTTGTTTGGCGCCTTGCATTGGCTGGGATGGCAGGGCTGGCCCTATGCCGTCTGGGCCAGCGGGGTTGGTATCCTCATGGGGATTGGCTTGTGGCTGTCGGGAAACCTGTTGGTCACCATTGTCGCCCACACCCTTGTCAACTGGATTGGGGTTTGTGCCTGGAAATGCTTTTTCTCTCAAGCGGAGCCCTGAAGGATGCAGTTTTCCTGCTCCCCTCTTCCCTTATGGGAAAGGGGTTGCCTGTAAGCAGCGCAGAACCTTGGGCAAGTGCCGCAAATTGAGCTTAACTTACTTGTCGATGCCTTCCTGTCAATGCCCCACCGAGATCTCCTACAACTAGTTTGGGGATCCTTCCCATGGCTGCGCGTGGGGCGATCCTTGCTGCTGGTCGGGCTGGTGGTGTACGGCTACCTGCTCTGGCTGGGCTGGTTTCAATCGGAGCGAATGATCTTTTTGCCTCGTCCCGCCAGCTATCGAGATGGGGATGCCATTCTCAAGCTCACGACCTCTGATGGGCTGCAGATTTCAGCGGTATATCTGCCCAATCCGGCTGCTGCTTATACCCTCCTCTATAGCCATGGCAACGCTGAAGACTTGGGGGATATCCTGCCCCGCTTGGTGCACCTGCAGCAGGCTGGGTTTGGCGTCTTGGCCTACGACTACCGCGGCTACGGCACCAGCGAAGGGATCCCTTCCGAGGCCGGCGCTTACAAAGATATCGAGGCCGCTTACGCTCACCTGGTTGCCCAGGGGATCCCGCCGGAGCGGATCTTGGTCTATGGAAGATCAGTAGGGGGCGGGCCCTCGGTTTACCTGGCAGCGCAAAAACCAGTGGGCGGCCTGATCCTGGAATCTACTTTCGTGACTGCCTTCCGCGTCTTGACGCGCATCCCGCTGCTACCTTTCGATCGCTTCGACAACCTCAGCCGCATGGCCAAGATCAATTGCCCGCTGCTAATTTTGCACGGTACCCAGGATCGTCTAATCCCCTTCTGGCATGCTGAAGCCCTTTACCAAGCAGCACGGGATCCCAAACGCTTGGTGCCCATCGAAGGGGCCGGTCACAACAATTTGCTGGAAGTGGCCGGAGAGCGCTATGTCACCATCCTGCACCAATTCGTAGCCGAGCTGGTGGATCCCCATGTCGTCTTCCCTCAGTAGCGGCTTAGGTGAGGACAATCTTAAAATCACCTGCAATCCGCTCGGAAAAGTGGAGTTATGTGGCAAGATCGGGAGGGATCGGATCGAAGGATTCGGATCCCTGTCTCACCGGATTGAACCCTTTTACGGAGGATCAAGAGCGTATGTCTCTCCGACTTGGCGATACTGCTCCCAATTTCACGCAAAAGTCTACCCACGGCGAAATTGACTTCTACTCTTGGGCCGGGGATAGCTGGGTGGTGTTGTTCTCTCACCCCGCCGACTACACGCCGGTCTGCACCACAGAGCTGGGCACCGTTGCCAAGCTGATGCCCGAATTTGAAAAGCGGGGTGTGAAGGTGATCGCCCTCAGTGTGGACGATGTGGACTCCCACGTCGGCTGGGTAAAAGACATCGAGGAAACCCAGAACGCCACTTTGACCTATCCCATTTTGGCAGATGCAGACCGCAAGGTCTCTCAGCTCTACGGCATGTTGGATCAAACCAACATCAACCAAGAAGGGCTGCCCCTGACGGTGCGCTCGGTGTTCATCATCGATCCCAACAAGAAGATACGCCTCATTCTTACCTACCCGGCCAGCACAGGCCGCAACTTCGACGAGCTCCTACGGGTGATCGATGCCCTGCAGTTGACGGATAAGTATAACGTTGTCACTCCCGCCGACTGGAAAGACGGTGACGATGTCATCATTCCGCCTTCGCTGAAAGATCCGGAAGTGCTGAAAGAGAAGTTCCCAAAAGGCTACAAGGAAATTAAGCCCTATTTGCGGGTCACCCCTCAGCCTAATAAGTAGTAAAAGCCCGAACACCAACTTTGACGGGCGCTTGAGAAGGGATCCCTTCGTCGGGTAAAGCTGGGATCCTTTTGGTCTGGATCCCCTTATCGGGGATCCTTTTTACTGTTCGGGGAAGGAGGCTGCCTCTGCTGCTTTTTTGGCCAGCTCATCTACCGTGAAGTAGCGATGAAACTTATCGGTCACCCGCAACCAAGGGGAACGGCAGCCTTCTTTGCGATAGCGGGTAACGAAGCCTTTTTCTACCAGCTCTGCCACGTGCTGATAAGCACCTTGACCGCGCAACTCCACCAAATCGACTTGCGAGAGCGGGCCACGCAGAATGATTGTAGCCAGGGTACGGGTAGCACCCACCCCAATTTCAGGGGGTAAAAGCTGGTTGGCCAGCTCCAAAAACGGCTCCCGCAACTGCAGGGCAAACCCTTCCCCCACCTGTAGGACTTCCAGGGCAGAATCGCGATGGGCATAGTCTTCCATTAATTCCAGCAGCGCATCGTAGGCTTCGTCGCGACTGCAATGGGCCAACTGGGCCAGGGCCGATAGCTCCAGAGGCTGCCCCTTCAAATAGAGGATTGCTTCGATCCGATTTTTCAGGGCCAAGACACGCTCCCTCTGACCTTGCTTTTCCGCCAACAGGGGATCCGAAATCGACTTAAGAGAACGCGGGGCCATTGCAACAAGGGATCCGCTCAACTTGCTCCGTAGCATAGCAGCAGTTCTAGGCTGAGGGATCCCTTGGCCAAGCGGGCCGGATCCATCCTCGCCTTCGAGCTAGAACCCTACCCCTGATGCCACCACCATCACCACCACCGCTGCAAAGATAATCAAAGCGTAAAACTGGGCCTTGCCGCTCTCCAGGTATTTCATCGCCTCGCCGCTCACCATGGTCACCAAGCCCGTCAGGTTGACCACACCATCCACGATGCGGCTGTCCACCTCCAGCGCCTCCCGTGCCACGAAGCGGGTGCCCTGCACAAAGACTCGCTCATAGAGGTCGTCAATGTACCACTTGTTGAGGGAGAAGTAGTAGAGCGGCTGCAGGCTTTGGGGGAAGGTGCCCGGGTCGATGCGCTTTTGCCAGTAGATCAAGCTGGCCAAGGTGATGCCGATCAGCCCAATGCCCACGGAGCTACCCGCCATGATTAGAAACTCTGCCCAATCGAAATGGCCCGCCAGCACCTCCTGCCACTCTGCTGCCACCAGCGGCAAAATCGAGCCTGCCTCTGCCACAGACTCAGCCGGCGGGTGGATGAAAGCTTCAAAGAAGTTGGCAAAAGGGGTGCCCACCAGGCCAATCAGCACAGAAGGGACGGCCAGAGCCAACAGCGGGAAGGTCATCGACCAAGGGGACTCATGGGGCTCTGAGGCGTGGCCATGCCCATCGTGCAGGTTTTCGTGGGCTTCAGGATGGCTGCTGGGCTGGGGTTTTTCTTGAATGTTCATGGCTCCAGGGCCAAAGGCCGGTTGTTTCCCCGCAAAAACGTAGGCAAAAGCTGGCACAGGACGGCCCTGGCTGATGGCCACCTCCTGCCGCAGTCTCAGGTTGGTGCCGCGAAACTCCCCTTCGAAGGTGAGGAAGTAGATGCGGAACATGTAGAAGGCAGTGATGCCGGCGGTGAGGAAGCCCACCCCCCACAGAGCTGGGTTCCGTTCGAAAACAGCGCCCAAGATCTCATCCTTAGACCAAAAGCCGGCGAAGGGCGGGATCCCACAAATGGCCAACGTGCCGATCAAAAACGTGATGGCCGTAACCGGCATGTATTTGCGCAACCCCCCCATCAGGCGCATGTCTTGGGCCAAAACCGGGTCATGGCCGACCACCGCTTCCATGCCGTGGATAACTGAGCCAGAGCACAAAAAGAGCATCGCCTTAAAGTAGGCGTGGGTCATCAGGTGAAACAGGCCCGCCCCATAGGCGCCGCACCCCATGGCCATGACCATGTAGCCCAGCTGGGAAATGGTGGAGTAGGCCAAGCCCTTTTTGATGTCATTTTGGGTGATGGCAATGCTGGCCCCCAAAAAGGCCGTGCCCGCCCCTGTCCAGGCAATGATGTCCATAGCCACCGGGATCCCTTCCAGCACCGGGAACATGCGGGCCAAGAGGAATACCCCAGCCGCCACCATCGTCGCCGCGTGGATGAGAGCCGAGATAGGCGTGGGACCTTCCATAGCATCCGGCAACCACACATGCAGCGGGAACTGGGCCGACTTGGCCACCGGCCCCAAGAACACCAACACCGCAAACAGGGCAATCAAGCTGCTGCTCACTGCCCCGCTAGCCAGCATCTCCTGCAAGTTGCGCCCGATCTCGTCAAACGCGAAGGTGCCGGAAATCCAGTAAAAGCCCAAAATGCCCAACAGCAGGCCGAAATCTCCCACCCGGTTGACCACAAACGCCTTTTGCGCTGCTTCTGCCGCCGCCTGCCGGTCGTGCCAAAAGCCAATGAGCAGGTAGGAGCACATCCCCACCAGCTCCCAGAAGATATAGATCTGCACCAGGTTGGGGCTGACCACCAAGCCCAGCATCGAGGAGCTAAATAAGCTCAGGTAGGCGTAGAAACGCACATAGCCGGGATCGTGGGCCATGTAGCCATCGGAGTAGATCTGCACCAGAAAGGCCACCGTGGTCACCACCACCAGCATCATGGCGCTCAGGTGATCCACGACAAAGCCCATGTCCACCGAGAAGGATCCCGCCTGGGCCCAGGTGATGGTTCTGAGGACGGTTTCGTGCCCTTGCACCTGGCTGACCAAAAGGGCAAAGGCATGAACCATCGCCGTCCCGGTCGCGAACACGCTCAAAAAGGCAGCCAAAGAGCGGTTGGCCCTTGTCCAGGCGTTGAACATCAGGATACCTAAGCCGAGGAGAAAGGCTGCCACCAAAGGATAGACGGGGATCAACCAGGCGTATGTGTAGATGAATTCCATGGGAAATGCTTCCGAATGCGTCCTCTCACAGCAACGAACCTGCTCTGCTAGCCCTGCAATTGGCCGGTGGGAGTGTCTGGTGGGCTGGCATTTGCTCAACTGCTTCTGCCATTGTAAACTTTTGCGACAGAGTGCGGATCCGGATCCCGAGCATCAAGTCCATCACAGCAGAGGCTTTTCCCAGAGATCAATCGGGATCCCCGCAGCTAAATCTGTAAATATCCTAAAGAATCGGCTCTGAGCCCAAGCTGACGGTCGCAGGCCAAAAGATGACAGGGATCCCTTGCCAACGCTACAACAAAGGCTAGATCTACTGGCGGTCTGGAGAAACTACCCATGAGCTTGAACCTGGTGACCTTGGTGGGGCGAGCCGGCATGGATCCGGAGGTGCGCTACTTTGAGTCGGGCAGGGTGGTGTGTACCTTCAGCCTGGCGGTGAACCGATTCCGCAAAGGAGAAGACAAGCCCGATTGGTTCAGCCTAGAGTTGTGGGGCCGCACTGCCGAGGTGGCCGGAGAGTATGTGCGCAAAGGCAGTCTTATCGGAGTAACGGGCAGCCTCAAGTTCGATCGCTGGAAAGACAAATCCACCGGAGAAGAGCGCCAGAGGCCCATCATCGCTGTAGATCGCCTAGAACTGCTGGGATCCCGTCAAGACCGCGACTCCAACCTGCCCCCCGAAGAGCCGTTTTGACTTGTCTGGCCGGAGCTGGGCAACCTCAAGGTCCCGCTCCTTCCAAGCATCGCCTGCATTCCTGCACCACCTCTGTCAAATCCTGGCTGCACCAGGGATAGTCCAACGGGGGTCGCCGGATCACCCACAGAGGGATCCCCAGGGTTTTGGCCACTGCCTGTTTGATCCCCAGCCCACCTGCTTCCCCAGAAGCTTTGCTGATCACCACCTGAGGGCTGAGCTGTTGCCAAAGCTGTAGTTCCTGCTCCAAGCTGAGGGGTAAGCGCATCCCAATCACCCGCTCGGCAGGGATCCCGGCTTGCACCGCTTGGGGAACCGATTCCGGCAGCACCCGTGCCCACAGTTGGCAGCGATCTTGCCAAGGTACAAACAGGGGCAGGGCCTTCACTCCCACCGTCAGCAGCACCCGCCGCCCCGCCAGCACCGCCTCTGTGAGCACCCCCTGCCAGTCCGGCACCACCTGGACCCAGGGATCCAGCTCCAGAGGAGGGCGTTCGTAGCGCAGGTAGGGGATCCTCAGTTGAGCCGTCACCTGGATGGCCAGTTGCGAGATTTGCTGGGCAAAAGGATGAGAGGCATCCACCACTACGCGGATCCGGCACTCTTGCAGGAATTGTTCCAGAGATGGCGGCGAAAATCGGGTGACCACCACCTGACCAGGCAAATCCTGATACAGCCTTCTGGCCCCTTCAGTGGTGACGGTTGCCACCCAAGGGATCCCCTGCCGGCTGAGGGCGTCGGCCAAGCTGCGGCTCTCGCTAGTGCCCCCGATCAAAGCCACTTCAACTGGACTACCAACTGAGCTCATGGTGTGTTGCCAAACTTTGACGCCCGTAGATACGATCAAGATCACCGGCTGGAGGCAATTGCTCATGATCGAGA
Source organism: Synechococcus sp. R6-5 (assembly GCF_047461775.1). NCBI lineage: Bacteria > Bacillati > Cyanobacteriota > Cyanophyceae > Synechococcales > Synechococcaceae > Synechococcus > Synechococcus sp. R6-5. The sequence goes on along the minus strand of NZ_JANSHV010000065.1, from coordinate 4,438 downwards.
TGCATGTGGCTGGGATTGCGGTCGATGCCGTCAACCAAAACCCCATTGTCATCCTGCGCGATGGCAGTGAGCGTCGTGCCCTGCCCATTTGGGTGGGAAAAGCAGAGGCCAACGCCATTTTGCAGGCCCTGGACGACCAAAAGCCACTGCGCCCCATGACCCATGATCTCATCCTCAATTCCTGGAAGACGTGGGGGATCAAGCTGGAGCGAGTCATCATTCACGCGTTGCTGGATAACACCTTCTACGCGGTGCTCGTCACCGTGAATGGTGACAAAAAACAAGAGATCGACTGCCGCCCCAGCGACGCCATTGCCCTCGCTCTGCGGGCCCATGTTCCCATCTGGACGGTGGAAGAGGTCATTGCGGAAGCCTCGATCCCCATGAACCAGGATGCCGACGAGGCGGAGCGGGAGGCCTTTCGCAAGTTTGTAGAAAATGTAACCCCCAGAGACTTTATCCGCAGCTACCCCATGACCGACCATCCCACCGAAGCCGACAGTTAAGCAGCTAAGGCGGATCCCACCCCCAGGGATCCCGGCAGACAGGCCATGCCCCAGGTTGCCAGGTTAACGGTCTATCCCATCAAGTCCCTGGATGGGATTTCTTTGTCTGAGGTGAGGCTGACGGCGGGGGGAACTTTGGAAGGGGATCGCCGCTACGCCCTGGTGGATGCGGAGGGGAAGCGGGTGAACGGCAAACGCCATGCTGCAGTCCACCGCCTGCGTGCCCGGTTTGATCCCCGGTTGTGCCGGGTGCAGTTGTGGGGGGAGGGCAAGGCGGCTCAGTTTGACCTGCAGCAGCAGCGGGATGCTTTGCAGACTTGGCTCAGCGATTGGTTCGGTTTTCCGGTGCAACTGCTGGAGGATCCTGTCAGGGGATTTCCAGACGATCCCTATGCCGACGGCCCCACCCTGATCAGCATAGCCACTCTGGAGACGGTGGCCGGTTGGTTCCCCAACTTGACCCTGGAAGCGGTTCGGCAGCGCTTTCGCATGAATATCGAGCTGTCGGATTGCTCTGCCTTTTGGGAGGATCGGCTCTTTGCCCAGGCAGATCAAGGGGTGCGCTTTCGCATTGGGGAAGTGGAGCTGCTGGGCCTCAACCCCTGCGCCCGCTGTGTGGTGCCCAGCCGGGATCCCCTGAGCGGAGAGGCCTATCCCGGTTTTCAAAAGCACTTCGTAGCGCAACGGCAGAAAACCTTGCCACCCTGGGCCGAAGCCAGCCGCTTTGACCATTTCTATCGCCTTGGAATCAATACGTGGATCCCGAGAACGGAGGCGGGCAAGCACCTGAGGGTTGGGGATCCCGTCGAAATCCTCGGGGTTGAACCCCTCAGCCTTTACCCTGAGCTGAATCGAACCCCAGGTTAGTTTCCGACCTACAATCAAGCTAGAGCAGCTCTTTTGGCTTGACCAAGCTATGCAAACCCTGGATCGGCCCAACGCCCCCACTCAGCAGCCCTACCCAGAACCGGTCTATCCCCGTCGCCCCACCCGCACGGTGGCCGTAGCCGATGTGTTGATCGGCAGCCAGCACCCGGTGGTGGTACAGTCCATGATCAACGAGGACACCCTCGACATCGACGCAGCAGTGGCCGGGATCCGCCGTCTGCACGAGGCAGGCTCAGAGATTGTGCGGGTTACCGTTCCCAGCATGGCCCATGCCAAGGCGATGGAGGCAATTCGGGAGAAGCTGATCCAAACCTACAAGCCCGTGCCTTTGGTAGCTGATGTCCATCACAACGGCATCAAGATCGCCCTGGAGGTGGCCAAATACGTGGACAAGGTGCGCATCAATCCGGGGTTGTTCATCTTTGAAAAACCTCAGCCCGGTCGCACAGAATATACCCAGGCGGAATTTGAGGCCATTCGTAACAAAATCCGGGAAACCTTCACCCCCCTTGTCCAGACCCTCAAAGCCCAGAACAAAGCCCTGCGCATCGGGGTCAATCATGGATCCCTGGCAGAGCGGATGCTCTTCACCTACGGGGATACGCCTGAGGGCATGGTGGAGTCAGCCCTGGAATTTGCCCAAATCTGCGCCGAGCAAGACTTTCACAATGTGGTGCTTTCCTTCAAGGCCTCCCGCCCGCAGGTCATGTTGGCGGCCTACCGGCTGGCAGCCCGTCGCTTCGATGCCCTGGGCCTGAATTACCCCTTCCACTTAGGTGTCACCGAGGCGGGCGATGGAGAATATGGGCGCATCAAGTCGGCGGTGGGGATCGGAACCCTCTTGGCTGAAGGGATTGGCGACACGATTCGGGTTTCTCTCACGGAAGCGCCAGAGAAGGAGATCCCGGTGGCCTACGGCATTTTGCAAGCTCTGAACCTGCGCAAAACCATGGTGGAGTATGTGGCCTGCCCTTCCTGTGGCCGCACCCTCTTCAATTTGGAGGAGGTGCTGCAGAAGGTGCGCGCCGCAACCCAGCACCTGGTGGGGCTGGACATTGCCGTCATGGGCTGCATTGTCAATGGGCCAGGAGAGATGGCCGACGCCGACTACGGCTACGTGGGCAAGACGCCGGGGGTGATCTCTCTCTACCGCGGCAAAGAGGAAGTGAAAAGGGTGCCGGAATCGGAAGGCGTGCAGGCGCTGATCGATCTGATCAAAGCCGATGGGCGCTGGGTGGATCCCCCTTCTTCCCATTAACTCTGCTTCCCCCTCAAGAGGCGACCTGCCCAGCCATCCTGCCGCGCTCTTGCTTCGCTCAGAAACTGGCTAGTGGCGTTTGCCACGCAGGGCTTTGGCGCGGTTGTTCACCTGCCTTACAAACAGAGGCAGCAGGTGCGCCTGGATATATTCAAACGCTGCTTGCAGACCTTCTTTTTCGTAAACCAGGCCGATTTCCGCCTCAACCTGCGTGGGATCCCTGAGGGCCGACAAAAATTGATTGGAGGTCAGCCACGTGAAGAGTTCTGCGCGATTCAAGTCACAACTGGGCGGGGAAGGCACTTGCCAGTCTTGAGGTGGCCCAAGCAGCCACTGCCGGGCAAACAAGCTCAACACCGCATCCCCCAGCCAAGCCTTGTCGCGACGGGATCCCTCGTCCAATTGGGCCACCTGCTGTCTGATGGCCTGGCTGGTCGAGGAGCAATGGGATCCTGTCGGCATGGAAGTGGCAAGTGTGCAAGGACTGGCAGCAGACAAGCCCGGCGGCGAAGCGCCCCTGCCTCATTTTAATTAAGATAGGGTCTGGCCCGTTGCAGATGGAGTGTGGCATTGTGAGGATCCTTGGAGCATGTTGTTGGAGCTAACCCCAGAAGAATGCGAATCGGTGATTCCGGTGGTGCCAACGCGCCTTCAGTATGCGGCTTACTGGAGCGATGCCCTCAAGAGCACGGGCCGCATCATCACGGCCATTTTGGTGGGCGTGGCGTTGCTGGTTCTTTCCCGCGCTTTCGGCGAGGGATCCTTTCTGGGGGCAATCGCCTTCCTGGTCGGGATTCTCTCGTTGCTCTATCCCTTCCTGTGGGGGCCGCTCTACACCATCTCCCGCCGTCAGCTAGCCTTTCGCGAGATTCCCTATGGGGGATTGTTTTTTGGGCAGGTGCTGCGTACTCGCCGCTTCGAGGTGGTGGTGGAAGAGCGAGAAAAGCTGGATGAAGATGGCAACTTCTACATTGAAGAGGTGCGGGAGCGCCAGTTTGAGATGGAAATTGGCGATGAGACCGGAGTCGTCTATCGTGTGCGGGCCAAGGACGATCCCCGCTACAGGCGAATTGTCAAAAAGCAATCGGTGCTCGGGTTGGTGAAAGCCTATTCCCGCGATTTGCAGCGCCGGCCCACCTTGAGCGAGGTCTATGTGGTCAAGCTGGGGGAGTGGGTGGGAGATGTCTCCTATCTGGATCGGGAGGCTTTTTTGGATATGGCAAATGAGCTGTTGGAGCTACAGGCCCAAGGACAAGCTTGATCCCCTGGATCCCTGGTGTTCTCTGGGATGGAGGGGAAGGGATCCCTGCCTTTTTATTCTGAAACCTAAACGGCTGCCTATCCGGGAGCGCCGCTTTTAACGCTGGGTTAGCCGCATTATTGTACTGGCCAGGGGTAGGGTTGGGTAGTTTACTGTGGACTGGCGGGAGCTTTAAACTGAGGGCTGTAAGCTAAAAACAACTGCCATGGGCGATCCTCTCACCCCCCAAGTTAGCGAGCGCATCTGCAAGCACATGAACGAAGATCATGCCGATGCAATAGCCCTCTACGCCAGGGTCTTTGGCCAGGTGGAAGGAGTTACCCAAGCCCGCATGCAGGCCATTGACCCGGAAGGGATGGACTTGCGGGTGCAGGTCGACGGGGCCGTACAAACGCTGCGGATCCGCTTCGACCACCCCCTGCGGGACTCCGAGGACGCCCATCAAACCTTAATTGCCATGGTGAAGCAGGCTCGCGCTCAAGTTAAACAGGCTACAAAGTGATGAGAGCATGACTCTAGTCAATA
>NZ_JANSHV010000064.1:0-13458 GCF_047461775.1 Synechococcus sp. R6-5 | reverse complement strand
TTCGCGCTAGCGGGACGGAGTCCTTGAAAGGCCTTCTGGCACGGTGCATTTAACGTTTTAGGCGTGGGTGCAGTGTCCTAGTTTGAATCGAAATGACCATAAATGGGCAAAGCAAAGAGCCCCCAACTTGGGAGATAAGCTGGGGGAAGCCCTTTAGGTTTGCTTGAGTTTTCTCCAGACCACCCAGGCCTTTGAGACCTTTGCGACCTCAGTAAAAGCAATGGCTTTACTTAAAGCCCACTGCCGCTTGCCAGACAAAAGCCAGCAGGAAAAACAGAACAGGGATGATCGGCAAAATGTCGATCAGCGGGTCAAACAATTCATAGCCTTCCGGCAAACTGGCCAGGAGCACCATCGCTGACATAGCAACAAACCTCAGGGGAAAATGCGGCTGAAGAAACTGCTTCTTTCAGAATTAAAATAGAGCTTAACATCATCCAGCAGGGATCCGGACTAAGTTCAAGAAATGTAAAGGAAGTGGCGACCTAGAGAACGCCAATGTTAGAGAGGCCCAAAACGACCCCCACTCCCAACAAATGGCCAAAGCTGGCAACCCCGATGACTTCTGGCCAGGTCATTCCCAGTACCGGCCCGGTCTCTGAGGCCACTCCAGAGGAGGATTTGAAGCTCAAGTAAGCCAGCCCTGTGCAGAGCAGAATGATCACGGCGTTCAGGGGGGACCAGGGGCTGGTTTGAGCGGTCAGAGCCAACAGCGCAACAACAGGCATCATGGTTTCCATCCTCAGCTCAGGTTAACCGACCCTTAGATTACCCCTCCTGCTGGGATCCCCTCGCAATCTGCACATGAATTGCAACAAAACCTCACACTACGGCTTTTCTCTGGCTTCAGGGGCAGTTTGCCGTTGCCGGGATCCTTCAGGAATCCTTGGCCAGGAGAGGAAGGTGCCCCCATGGCTGGGGTTGTGAGGAAAATAAGGCTTGGGCTGAGAAGCTGGGCAGGTCTCTGCCGTATACTAACGAAAGTTAACAAACTTATCTCTTCGATCTCTTTTCGGTGTGATGACTGGGACGCGCTGCCTCGACCCATCCTCTCTGTCTGCACTGTGCGCACCTAAGGATGGCTGCCGATGACTGTTGCTGCTACTGCTGAACCAGCCCAAAAACCTTTCGCATTGCCTCGTGAGCTGTTGGGGCCACCCTCAGAATTTTGGAATCCCACCTTGCTGATGTTTTTGGCTGCGGTGGTGCTTTCGGCCTCTTGCTTTGGCGGGTACGCCTTTTGGCACTGGCCCAAATGGATGGTGTTCTGGCTCAATTTTGTGGCCCTCTATGTTCTGGGCACGGTGATTCACGATGCTTCCCATGGCTCGGCCCACCGCAACCGCTTTCTGAACGAGGCACTCGGACACGGCTCTGCCCTGTTGCAGGGTTTTGTCTATCCCGTCTTTAAGCGGGTACACATGCAGCACCACGCCCACGTCAACCATCCTGAAGACGATCCCGATCACTATGTCTCAACGGGAGGGCCGCTGTGGCTGATCGCGCCGCGGTTTTTCTACCATGAGGTGTTTTTCTTTAAGCGGCAGCTCTGGCGGAAAGGTCGCTGGGATCTGCTGGAGTGGGGCTTGAGTCGGCTGGTGGTTATCCTGACCTTTGGTCTGGCCAGCTACTTCGGCTACACCGACTACATCATGAACTATTGGCTACCCCCTGCCTTTATCATGGGGTTCTTGCTGGGCTTGTTTTTTGACTACCTGCCCCATCGCCCTTTTCAATCCCAAGAGCGGTGGTACAATGCCCGCGTCTATCCCGGATGGCTGACCAACATTCTGCTGTTGGGGCAAAACTATCACCTGATCCACCATCTCTGGCCTTCTGTTCCCTGGTACAAATACCAAGCAGCCTACTGGGCAGCCAAACCTGAGCTGGACGCGCGCAACTGCCAGCAAACGCTGGGGATCTGGGAGAAGGGAGAGTTTTGGGGCTTTTTGTACGATGCTCTGATCGGTCTGCACTGGCACAAGCCCACTTCAGCTCACCCCGCTGCGCCAGCCAATCCAGAATCGGAGGGATCCCCTGCGGATCCACAGCTTGGCTAGCATGGTTTGGCCAACGCTGCAAGTCCCGCAGGTGCTGCTGTTTGTGGAAGCGGCCAGCCTGTTGCAGGACTCTAGCCAGGTTTTGTTGCAGGCCGGTCGGGCAACGGCAGATTTGCCGGAGTTGATTGCAGAAGCGCAGGCGCGGGCCGAAGTCCAGGTGCAGCTCCTTGGGATCCCCGCAGACTTGCGGGCACAGGTGCGAGGGATCCTCAGGTTGACCTCGCCCCAAGAGGTGCTGGCCTACTTGCAGGACTTGCTGGACAGGGGATCTGGCCCGGATTTGGAAGCCTTTTTGGAGCAGGCGGGATCCGCCTCTACAGTGCTGCGCTTCCCCCCCCTGTTGGTGGGGGCTGTGGCTCTGCAGGTGGTGCTGGAGCGGTTGGACTTTTCTCCAGAAGAGCGGGCTGTGGTGCAAGCCCAACGGGATCAATGGGAACAGGCCCTGGCGGAATTGGCCACTCACCACAGGGTTTCCCCAGAGCCGCTCCGGGCCACTGCCGAGACGGTGCTGCGGGCGGCTTCAGCAGAGGAGCTGCTGCAACTGGGTCAGGATCTTTTTCAAGATCTCCAAGATCTCGCTGCTGCCGATTCTGAGCCAGAAGCCGAGCCTCAGGTGGAATTGGCGGGGCCTCTGCTGTTCATGATGGTGGCGGATTACCTGCTGGCCCAAACGGAGTATCCGCTGACCCCGGAGCAGCGGCTGGACTTGCAAACCAATCGCGCCGCGGCAGAAACCCGCTACTTGGCCATGCAAAAGTTGGGCCGCATTGAAAACTTGGCGGAGCAGCAGGCTTATATTCGATCCTGGATTGACCAAGCTTCCGTACCGGATTTGCTGCAGGCTTTGGATCGCTTTTTTGCGGCGTCTGAACCCAACTCATGAGGCTCAGGGATCGCCGAAGATTTTGGATCCCCTATGCTGGAGTCAAAGGGATCCCACTTGAGGTGTGAAAGTGGACTGGGGCAGCCTGTTCTGGATTTTTCTGATCTTCAGCTCTTTGCAACCTCTGCTGAACCGTCGTGCCCAAGAGTTCCGGCGCTTGATGGCCATTCGGGAGTTGGAGCAAAAGCGGGGCAGCCGGGTGATTCTGCTCATTCACCGCCAGGAGTCGATCAGTTTTTTGGGGATCCCGGTTTCCCGCTACATCAGCATCGAGGACTCCGAGCAGGTATTGCGGGCGATTCGCCTCACTCCACCCAATACCCCGATTGATTTGATTTTGCATACCCCCGGTGGCCTGGTGCTGGCTACGGAGCAAATTGCCCGCGCCTTGATCCGCCATCCGGCCAAAGTGACAGTGTTTGTGCCCCACTACGCCATGTCGGGGGGGACGATGCTGGCCCTGGCCGCCGACGAAATCGTCATGGATGCCAATGCAGTCCTGGGGCCGGTGGATCCACAGTTGGGGGGGTATGCTGCCGCCAGTATTCTGCAGGTGGTGGCGGATAAACCCATTGCCGAAATCGATGACCAAACCTTGATCCTGGCAGATCTGGCCCGCAAAGCGATGCAACAGGTACAGAACTTCGTGCGGGATCTCCTGAAGGACGATGTGCCCAAGCGCAAAATTGCCCCCGAACGCATCGAGCCCCTCATCCAGTACCTAACCAGTGGACAAGTTACCCACGACTACCCGATCACTGCCGAAGAAGCCCAAAGGTTGGGCCTGCCCATTTCTACTGAGTTGCCACCCCAAATCTATGCCCTGATGGACTTGTACCCACAGGCCACCATGGGCCGCCCTTCCGTGCAGTACATCCCTATCCCCTATGATCCTCGCCCCTCTCTGCCCAGAGGGGGATCCCGCTCTGGCTTAGGGTGAACTCTTGGCGTAAGCTTCCATAGCTTCCAGGCGCAGCCCCCCTGCCCGGCGAAACAGCTCTTGTCCGGTGTGCAGATGGCGGTCGTCGAAGTTCAGGGGGAAATACTGCAGCTCCTCTAGAGCGTCCTCTAGGTGGTTGAGGGCGTAGTAGAGGCGAGAGGCCACTCCCCCCAAGCTGCTGGGATTGGGAAGGCGCCGAAAGATCTGCTGAGCTTGGGCCAGTTTCTGGCTACACTCTTCCAAATAGGTGGCGAAGGACTCCAACAGGTCGGGATCAAAGGGATCCGCCGCCAAAGCATTCAACTGAGGCTTTAGGGAAGACAACAAGGGCCCCAACACTCGGTTTAGAGGGGTGTAGACCTGTCGGATCCAGGCTGCACGGGCGATGGCTTCGTGGCTGACGGTTTCACGGGGGGATCCCCTCGGCTGAGGGCAGGGTGAGGTGCGGCTGGAGTGCAATTGCCGGTCGTAGTCGCGGCGAGATTGCGGATCTTTGAGCACCGCGTAGGCAGCGTTGATCTGGCGGATGCGCTCAGCGGTGGCCCGATCTTTTTTGGCCAGCAGGCTATCGGGATGGTGATACTTGACCAAACGACGGTAGGCGGACTTGATCTCCTCCGCCGTCGCCGCCACGGAAACGCCCAAAACTTCGTAATGGGATCCGCTCTCCATACTCCCCAGGCCTGCCGGAAAGAAACTCCCATATTCTACCTGCAGCCTAGAATAAAGGTGAGTTTTCCGGTGCTGCCTCATGTCTTCTTCTCCACAGGGATCCCCCCATCCTTTCAGTGCCCTCTTGGGGGCCGCCATCGCCGTCAGTTTGGGCTACGGGTTCTTTCAACTGCTGCTCTCGATGTTGGCCAAGTTGCCGCCAATTGAGGTGGAGATTGGATCGTTGGCCCGCGGAATCAGCATTCTGGTGCGCTACCTGCTGGTCGGTTCCGTTTCCCTGATTGCCTTCATGTTTGCCATGGTGGGGTTGGGGCTGGCGGCCTATTGTGTGCAATTGCTGGGAGAGCGGCTGACCTCCTCTCGGCGCTGAACCTAGGGGCACAACCTCTGGCCGACTCGTTGGGCGTTTATCATGATGAGCCAGCTTCTTCTCAGCGCAGCACCACCTTGGGGGAGAGCAACAAAGTCAGGGATCCCTGGCGGTAGTCAATCCGGCCTTCGGCAAAGCGCACTTGGGCTAGGCCCGCTTTTTTGAGGGTGATCGCGTCGGCATGGGCCGGGTTCAGCCCAATGGCCGTTTGCACCCACAGGCTCAGATCCGGCTGGTGACCGACCAGAGCCAAAGACGCCAGAGGTTCCCGCTCTGCTTGCCAGCGCACCAGGTCAGCAAAACTGCCCCCCGGAGCCAGCGGCTCAAACACCTCCACAGCTTCGGCCAGGTTCTCGTCCAAAAAGATCTCAGCGGTCTGTCGAGCCCTCACCAAGGGACTGGTGAGCAGGAAATCCCACCTCCAGCCCATGTTCTTGAGCTGGCGGGCAACCTTGCGGCAACGCTTGCGACCTTCGTCTGTAAGGGCCCGAAAGGCATCCTCGACTTCTGGCCGGGGTTCCTCGGCTATGCCATGGCGAATAAAATCCACAGCCAGCTCCTGCCGGGCAGCTTGCTTTTCTGCCGCCCCCTGATAGTGCTCCGCACCGCTAACGCAAACGCCCTCCTGTTGTTCAAACCCAGAGACCATAGAACCCCGTCCTGTCAGCGCGAACGGCACTGTCAAATCTTGACTGCCAAATCTTGGAATAACTGTAACTCTCCCAGAATACTGTGGGAAAAAAGCCCACTCCCTCTACGGCAGCACTCCCGCGACAAAACCGGAAGTCATGAAGAAGACGAGGGGTTATGCAGTCGCTGGCTGACCAGAGTGCGCCCCTCCTGGGTGTAGAGCTGCCAGTAGTTCCAGTAGTTGCCAAACACGGACTTCACATAGCCCCGGGTTTCGGGGAAGGGGATCTGCTCCACAAACACGTCCGGATCCCCGAAGCCAAAGCGGTTCAGCCATCTGGCCACGTTGCCGGGGCCACCGTTGTAGCTGGCCAGGGCCAGCAAGGTGTTGTCTTGGTAAGTGCGGTGGGTGTAGTCGAAGTACCAGGATCCCAGGTAGAGATTGTCGGCGGGGTTGGTGAGGCTGTACTGGGCCAGGCCGATCTGCTGGGCAATCCAGCGCCCGGTGGCGGGCATCACCTGCATCAAGCCCAAAGCCCCCGAGGCCGAGACGATCTCCGGCTCAAAGCGGGATTCCTGCCGGATCAAAGCCGCCACCATCAAGGGATTGAGGTTAAATTGCCGTGACCAGTGGGCCAAGCCGGGTTGGGCGTAGGGATCCCCGCTCCAGGAATTGTCGGGGCCCGCATAGTAGTGCAGCGGATAGATGGCCTGCCAGAAATCTTGGCGCTGCCTCAACGTCTCCAGCAAGGGATCCGGCTCTTCGCTAAAGCGCAAAGCAGCCACCTGGTTAATGCCCCGCAGGTGCTCTCCGGCGCTGTTGCGCAAAATGCCCGTAACAAAGCGCTCGGCAACGCTCATCTGGCCGGGATCCCGCTGCACGGGAGTTTCGCCCTGCCAGCGTTCCCAGGCCAGTTGGCTGGCTCCCATCAAATGCAGGGTTTGCGTAACTGCAGAGACCCCTGGCAACGGTTGGCGCACCGGCTGAAAATCCACCTCAACCCTTTTGCGCCCGCTGTAGAAATCCCCCACCGGCCAGCCCAGTTGCACTGCCGACCGCCAGCCGTAGTAGGTGTGGGGAAACTGACGCAGTACCTGCCGATAGGTCTGCCGAGCTGCAGCCACATCCCCCTGCTGTTCCCGCCATTTGCCCGCCCAGTAGAGCAGTTGTGCCCCCATTTCTGTATCCCGCTGAGCAGATCCGATCTGTTGGGCCAGGGCGATGGCTTGGCTGAGATTGCCTGCTTGTGCTTGGCTCCAGGCCACTGTCCAGGCGGCATTGGCTGCAGCTTCGCTGGCTGGAAAGCGATCCCAAAGGGCTTGCCGAGTAGCCTGGGCCGATTGGGGGCTGGCGTTGCGATCGTAAAGCTGGCTGAGGCTAAGCAACGCCTCTGGAGCTTCTTTATCTGAGCCGGCTCCCACCTGTCGAAGCAAGTCGATCGCCGTCGGCAGGTCGCTCAGTTCCGCCAAACGGCGACGGGTGAGGGAAGCCTCTGGCCCATCGGGGAACTGTGCCAGCAGCGCTTGGTAAGCCGCTCTGGCCTGAGGAAACTCCCGCGAGATCTGGTGGCTGCGACCCCAGCGGTAGAGGTTCTGAGAGGTGGCGGGGGCACGTCCATAGGCCCGGGCAGCTTTGCCGTACTCCCGTTGCTCCCAGTAGGCATCGGCGAGGATCTGCCAGTCGGAAGCCGTGAGGGATCCCTCCTGAGCCTGCCGCCAGCGATCCAGCAACGGCGTTAGCCCAGGGGTTTGCGGGTGATGTTGGGCCAAATCCCGCAGCAGGTCATAGCGGTCGGGGTTCAGCTCTAGCAAATGCTTGAGGGCACGTCCAGTCAGCGGGTGGGTGGGAAATTGCTGCCGCAGCCGATCCACCTGGCCCATCCCCCAGAGGGCGTAGGCGGCCACAGGACTGTGGGGATATTCCTGCAAAATCTGGGGCCACCAGATCCCTTGGGCTGTTTCCTTGTCCTGCAACTGTTCATAGGCTTGGGCCCTGAGCTTCCAAATCTCTTCCCTCAGAACCGGCAGGCTCTCTTCCAGCCCTTGCAAATCCTTCAAGGCAGATTGCGCTTGGCCGGCTTGCAGCGCTGCGTAGGCCCGCAGAAAGGCCGTTGTGGAAGTTTGGGGCAGTTGCGTCGGATCCCTGTCTTCTGGTGCAGAGGCCACCTCCGCGGTTTCTGCCCAGGATGAGGTGTAGAAGCCCCAGACGGCCCCACCCAGAGCCGCTCCTGCTGCCAGCACACCGGCAGCCCATCTTGTCCAGCGTCGTTGGCTGCTTGTCAGGATCCCCATGCTTTACCTCCCCACCACCTCTGACCTACGATACTCAACCTGACTGCGTTGAGTCACCAGACAACTCGATACTTGCGAAACGGCTGGAAAGCTCACCTGGCAAGCGGTCACCGAGCATTGGGGCCAGACGATAAGCAGGGAGAGGAGCAGTTCTTTCCTCTTCAAATTTCAGACAGCAGTGAAACAGCTCATTTCCCCAATTGCGGGATCCCTGTCGGGCTTTCACTGCGGTACACCTTGGCCCCGACACTGCGCAGCTTTTCGTCAATGGCTTCATAGCCACGGTCGATGTAGTGCAATCCGTGGATTGTGGAGCAGCCTTCAGCTGCCAGACCGGCCAACACCAGGGCCGCACCCGCCCGCAGGTCGGTAGCCACCACCGGAGCGCCGGAAAGGGACGGCACCCCTCGGATCAGGGCCACTCGGTTCTTCAGGCGAATATCGGCTCCCATGCGGTTGAGCTCGGGAATGTGGTGCATGCGGTTTTCAAACACCGTCTCCTCAATGGTGCAACTGCCCTCGCTCAAGGCGGCCAAGGCCATGATCGGCGCCTGCACATCGGTGGGGAAACCGGGATAGGGCAGCGTTTGAATATCAGTTGCCTGACAGAGCCAGCCTGAGCTCAGTTGAGCCGGGGCAATGCGCAACCGGTTTGGGCCCTCTTCTTCCACCCGCAGACCCATGGCTTGCAACTTGGCGATCACCGCCCGCAGATGATCGGGAATGACAGGGCCAACCGTGAGGTGAGAGCGGGTAATGGCCCCGGCAATGAGATAGGTGCTGGCCTCGATGCGGTCGGGAATGACCGTGTACTCTGTTCCATGCAAGCGGGGCACCCCTACCACCACAACCGTATTAGTGCCGACACCGCGAATGCGGGCCCCCATGGCTTGACAAAAACGGGCTAGATCCGCCACCTCCGGCTCTTGGGCGGCGTTCTCGATCACCGTTTCTCCATCCGCCAGCGTAGCGGCCATCATCAAGGTCTCGGTGGCACCGACGCTGGGATAGTCCAGGTAAATTCGGGTTCCCAACAATTTACGGGCATAGGCATGAACCACCCCATGCTCGATTTGGACCGTTGCCCCCAAGGCTTGCAGACCCCGCACATGCAGATCCACAGGACGAGACCCGATCGCACAGCCGCCGGGCAAGGGAACTCTGGCCACCCCCAGCCGCGCCAACAGAGGCCCTATGATGAAAAAGCTGGCCCGCAACTGGCTGACCAATTCATAAGGGGCTTGAGAGGTTTTGAGGGAGCTGGCATCCAGGTCCAGGGTATTGCCAACATGGGAAACCTTAACTCCCAGCGTGGCCAGGATCTGCCCCATGCGTTCAATGTCCAGCAGACGCGGCACGTTGTGAATTCGACAGGCCTCAGGAGCCAAGATGGCCCCGGCCATCAGCGCCAAGGCAGAGTTTTTTGCCCCGCCAATAGGGATGTGGCCACTCAGGGTCTGCTTGCCAATGATTTTCAGCACTGGCCCCATCATCTCTGGCGCGGTTGCCATGCCGGTCTGGGGCGGCGTCAGGCCAGGCTCTAGGGGATCCGCCCCGCTGACGCGATTGTCAAAACCTTTCAATCTCCCTCCTCACCCACAAAAAATAGGCGAACCCTTCTCAGAGAATACTCTGGGGATCACAGCAGCGGCTAAACTCGCAAGCCAAATTGGGTGTGAGGAAGAAGTTCCCATGGCTGTGCTTCTATCCTGCAGCAGCGGACAGGGGAGCGGCTAGGCCAGTTCACCAGATGCAGGTTCTCAGCGAAGGCAACTGGGGGGCAGCCCAACAGCAGGGGGCGGTATGATGGATGCTCAGGGGAAGTGCTTGCAAGGAAAACAGGAAGGAGACAGCCGATGATTGCCACTCAAGTCTCTGCCCAAGAGTTGTTTCGGGCCGCCTATGAAAACCGCTACACCTGGGATCCCGCTTTCCCGGGCTACAGCGCCGAGGTCACCTATTGGGATGGGGAGCGCACATTCGTTGGGCAGGTGCGAGTGGGAGCAGACCTAAAGGCCACTGTTACCGGCGTAGAGGATGAGGAAGCTCGAAAAGCCATTCACAACCAACTCTGGGAGATTGCCATTCACCGGGTGCGCCGCAGCTTCGACGAGACCCATGGGAACAATACCTTCCGCTATGGCCAAACCCTGCCCGATGGCACAGTGGAGATCCTGGTGGGGGGCAAAGCAGAAGGGGATCGCTACCACGTGCGCGATAACCAGGTTACTATGGTGCACCGGCATATCCACGGAGTGGTGGTTACCATCCACACCTTCAGCAGCCACGATACCGGCGAAGGCTATCTTTCCCACCGCTACGATTCCGTCTATCACGATCCCCAAACGGGCGAGCAAAAAGGCGGGCGCAGCCAATTCGAGGATCTGTACACAAAAGTGGGCAAGTATTACATCCTCTCGGAGCGGCGTATCCAGACGGAGACGGAAACCGGCCCTGTGGAGAAGCGCTTCACCTTCAGCAACTTGACCTTGCTGGACACTGGGGCGTGAGCGACCCGGCATTGCTCTCTGCGGGGTAGGGGGCCAGCTCTCCCGTTCGTCACTGTTGGGCAGCTACCGGGAGGCTGAGTTCACGCCCTTCTTGGCGGCCAAGCCTTTCTCGATAACGGGAAAGCCGATTTGTAGGCTTTCAAGCTTTGTTGCAGAACGATCCTCCCGGTTAGAAAAAGCAAGAGAGCCTGAGCTATGCTTTGAATATTCTCCCGCCTGCGATTGGCATGGACAACACCACAGCAAGACCCGACCCGGATGCCGAAGCCCCCATTGGTGCCCCTGAACTGATCATTCGCCCCGCCCAACTGGGGGATCTGGAGGCTGTGGAAGAGATTTTGGCGCAAGCCTTTGATGAAGAGTACAGCAGCCGCTCGGTGGATATTCGTCGCCAAGTGCGGCGGTTGCGCCAGTGGTATGGGCCCCTGAAAACCCTGACCCTGTTTCCCAATCGCTTCCAGCACATGTTTACAGTGCATGTGGCGGAGCTGAAGGGCAAGATTCAGGGGGTGATTCAGGTTTCCCCCTTCAACCATTCCCGCAGCACCTGGCGGGTCGATCATATCGCAGTGGCGCCCTCTGCCCAGCGACAGGGGGTGGGATCCCGGCTGCTCAAGCACTGCATGGAGCACTTTCGGGAAGCTCGCACCTGGATCCTGGAGGTGAACATCCACAACAAGGGGGCAATGGCGCTCTACCGGCGCAACGGCTTCCAACCCTTGGCTCAGATCACCTACTGGTCGATTCCAGCCGATATTCTGGCAGCTCTCAGCCAGCACGAGCCCAAATTGCCCAACCTGGTGCCGGTGACCAACCGGGATGCCTATGCCATCTACCAACTGGATACGGGATCCATGCCGGCCACTGTGCGCCAG
The DNA here is from genome assembly GCF_047461775.1 of Synechococcus sp. R6-5. NCBI lineage: Bacteria > Bacillati > Cyanobacteriota > Cyanophyceae > Synechococcales > Synechococcaceae > Synechococcus > Synechococcus sp. R6-5. Next base: position 2,226 of record NZ_JANSHV010000064.1, on the reverse strand, counting down.
GTGTACGACCGTGAGGTGAACGATTTTCGCACTAGCCCACTGGATTGGCTTTTGGAGCAGGCCAAATGCGCCATTAGCCAGACGGAGCGGGTGGAAGTGTGTGTTTACGAGCCCGAACGCAAAACCGCCATCGGCTACTTCAACTTGAGGTTGGATCGCACCGGGCAGCAACCTCATGTGGCCAAGCTTACGGTTCACCCTGCCTACACTTGGCTTTACCCCGAACTCATGGCCAAGATGGCCCAGCTTACTCAGGCTCATCCGCCGCAATCTCTGGCCTTGGCCTCCACCGATTACCAGCCGGAACGGGAGGAGTTCTTGCTGAAGCTGGGAGCCCAGGATGTAGAGCGGACGTTGCTGATGTCGCGTTCGGTGTGGCACAAAATCCGCGAAAGCCGCCTCTTTACCTGGGATAGTGCTTATCTCAACGCGATGCTGCGGGGATTACAGGTAAAGCAGCCGGTGCCGGAGCGGTTTGAGGGGCCGCCGGAGGGCTGGGTAGAGCACCACTTTCATCCCATTAGCCCAACCGAGCCAGATCCCAGCTCTGGTCGCATCAGCGGTGTGGAGTCTTCACCAGGGCTCTCCAGAGACTCCCAATCTGAGGCTTCTCCACCCCCTAGCTAAGGGAGAGAGAGCCCCAATCCTGGCTTGCTTGCACCTTGCGAAAAACGGATGAAAGACCCGAAGGGCAATTCTACTGCGGATCCCTCTTGGCGGGCGCTGATTCAGGCGGCACTGCACCGGAACCGTAGCGATCCCGGTGTGCGGTATTTGCAATTGGCCACGGTGGATCCCCAGGGGCATCCGCGCAACCGCACGGTCGTTTTCCGGGGGTTTTTGGGCGATACCGACCGCATTCAATTGGCGGTGGATAGTCGCAGCGAGAAGATCCGACAAATTGCCCACTGCCCCCAAGCCCAGATCTGCTGGTATTTCTGCAAAACCCGCGAGCAATTCCGCATTGCCGGCACCCTTGAGGCCATCGCCGCCGATCATCCGGATCCCCAAGCTCAGCGCCAGCGGCAGCAGTTGTGGCAACAGATATCGGAAAAAGGACGGCTCCTCTGGTTTTGGCCGGAACCCAAAGGGCCGCTCGCCCCGCCAGAGGCTTTTATTCAAGAGTTGCCGAAAGAGAAAGATCCGCTGCCTCCGCAGACCTTTGTGGCTTTACTGCTGGAGCCAACAGAGGTGGATCACTTGCAGCTTAAGGGGGATCAGATCTATCCCCAATTGCGGACGGTGTACGAGCGCACTTCCAAAGGGTGGCAGCGTCGGGCTGTGAATCCCTAAAAGGGATCCAAACTTGCTTAGCCTGGTCTGGAGTGGGGGATCCCTTATTCCTTGTTCCTCCAAAGCACAGGGAATAGAGGAATGGACGTGTTAACGTAGCTGAACGATCGTGTTCTGCACGGTGGGGGCGTTACCCTCTGATGGAACTCTGTACGCGTATGGCTGGTCTATCAGGGGTAGGGCAGCAGTTGATGCCTTTTGTCTAACTCGACACGTATCACTTTGGCTTGCAGTGGTCTCGATGTGCGTCTTGATCTGCTCATTCGCTCAGGCTGTTGCCTCTTTTTTCGCCGGCGGCCCATTGCTGAACAGAGCTTTGAGGGGCAAGGGATCCCTAGTGTTGTCTGTCGCTTTGGTTGGGGTAGGGGTTCTTGTGCAGGGATTGAGAGCACAAACTCTGGAGAAACCGATGCTGGAAGCCTTGGAAGATTCTGTTGAGGGGAATGTTATCCCTGTTCTGCCCTCAGAGCCTGTCTTATCCCCCCAGGCTGCCCCCACCTCCGCCCGCACAGGACCCTTTCGTGTCGGCAATCGCACGCCCCATCCGGTTCGGCTGGTGATCTTGATGCGCAGCGGCGAACGGATGATCAATCCGGAAACGGCCCACTGGGACTTTGCCCCTGGAGAGGGGGGGAGCGAGGGATTGCTGCTGAGCTTGGGAGAGGAACCGCTGCAAATCGGCCCCGGAGACATTGTGGTGGCTTTCGCCCTGGATGGAACCCGCCGCTATTGGGGGCCCAATGTGGTGGGAGAGTCTCTGGCCCCGTTTTGGGATGGGGAGAGCGGCTCCTGGTCGATGATCTTGCAGCCTTAGGGTGCTCCCCCTTTGGCCCAGAAGAGTGAGGAATGGAGAAGTTGCCCCAGAGGAGTTTGAGGTGACCGCTGCAAATGTCCAAGCTGCGCGCGGAGCATGACTCTAGTCAATAATAAGCT
>NZ_JANSHV010000063.1:0-19263 GCF_047461775.1 Synechococcus sp. R6-5 | reverse complement strand
AGCAATGTTCAGCGTAAATGTATCAGACCAGTCCGCCGGCCACCCTCTACAACCCGTGCAGATTTGTCTTTGGCGTAGAAAAGATTCCACCTAGCCTGCCAGCCTCACTTTGTGGATGCTGTAGGAAATTTTCTTCCCTATGCATCATCTACTCAATCTTCCAAGGGATCCAACTTGGGATCCAGACTCTTGGCCGTTAGACGCAGAGCCTCCGCCTGATCCATCACCCGTGGAGCTTGCACTGCCGTTTCAAGGCCCTGGCGATAGCTCTCCCACAGGGGCATTTCCGGGTAGGTCTGCTGCAACTCGCTGATCTGATCCAGAAGGGCCTCCAGCCAGCCGGCCGTGCTCCAGGTGAGCAAAAACTGGAAGGGGTTCCAGAGGTTGAGCTGCCGCCCCAATTCATTTAGGCTCTCGTTGCGAATGGGCGGATCGAAGATGTCCGCCACCGTCATTAACTGGCGCGCCAGCAGAGGTCTGAGGAGTTTCTCGGCAGCTTCCACCACAGCAGGGATGGCAGCCTGGATCTGGTTGGGTCTGGGAATGTTCCGCGCCTGGGGCAAGGCTTGCAGCACCAACTCCAGTCGCCGCCCTGCCTCTGCCGATTCCAAAGCCGATTCCAGGGTGGTGCCCACACTGAGAAACACTTCTCCCGTCAGTAGCCGCACTGCATCGATGACCAGGTGATACAAGGGGGGGATCACGAGCTTAATCCACTCACTCTGGAAAAACTCCCGCAGCCGCCGTGCCGCATAGTCCCCCACTTGGGTGGTCTGGATCCCCACTTGGGTCAGATTGAGATACCAGTCGGGAGGAGATTCCTTGGGATCCAGCCAACGGCGCAGCGTTTGCCATTCTTCTTCTGTGAGGGCAGTTCGTCCCTGTTTTAAGCCGGTTCGCCGCAGCTTGCCCTCGGCATTCAAGAGCTTGCGCAGCTCCGGTGTGCCCAGCAAGGACAAGGCACCTGCCGAACCCACACTGCCGATCTCGATGGCGATCAAGGCGGCCAACAAGGCGGCTGAGGCCTTTACTTGAATCTGGCCGCTTTTGTCCATCACCAAAGGCAGGCGGCTGTTGCCATAGGCACGGGCACTCATCGCCTCCAGAGCAGAGCGTTGGTCAGAGGTTAGCGTCTGAGCCCAAGAAGGGATCCCATCTGGATGGGCCGGTTCCTGTAAGCCGTGATACAGTAGGCTGGCCACCCAGGCGCGATCCGCAGCCTGCCGCAAAGAGCCAATGACCACTTCCCATTGGCAGGGGTTAAGCAGGGGCAAGAGCGCTTGCAGCTCTCGGTGGATGGGCTCTGGGGATCCTGCCGTTCTCGACTGTTCCAGAGCGCTTTGCAGCCGATCCCGCGCCTCTCGGCACAGCCCGCCCCACTCCAGTTGCAGGCGAGCCAGGGTCTGTTGCACCGTCTCTTCGGAGCGCCGGGGCAGATCCTGCCAGCCCGCTTCCAGCTGCCGCCACAGCTCCTCCCAGTTCAGGCCCTCAGCAGCGCCATTGACGGCATCTGAGGCAACCTTTGCGCTGGGCGGGGCATTTTGGGGCAAAGCGGGATCCAGAGGTTCAGACATGGACAGAACCGGCCTCAAGGGGATTACCGGCATTATAGCTAGGGGTAAAACGCCAGCCGAGGCAAACCCAACGTTTCCGGCCATCCCATCATCAGGTTGAGACACTGCACCGCCTGCCCTGCTTGCCCTTTCATCAGGTTATCGATCACCGACAGGACAATAACGCGGTTGGTGCGGCTGTCCACCTCCACCCCGATCATGCAGGTGTTGGTGCCGGAGACCCATTTGGTTTGCGGGTAAACCCCCCGCGGCAGCACCTTCACCCAGGGAGATTGGCGATAGAAAGCGTTGTAAATGGTGAGCAAATCTTCCCCCACAAAGCCGGGATCCCGCAGGGTGGCATACAAGGTGACGTGGATCCCCCGCACCATGGGCACCAGATGAGGCGTAAATTGCACGGTGATGGGGGTGTGGGTCAGGTCGGTGCAAGCTTGCTCGATCTCGGGCGTATGGCGGTGCTGGGCCACTCCATAGGCTGCCAGAGAGCCGTCCACTTCGGCAAACAGGGATCCCACCTTGGGGGTACGACCTGCCCCCGAAACGCCGGATTTGGCATCGAAAATGAGGCTGTCCAGCTCCACCAACCCCTGCCGCAGCAGAGGAGCAACCGCCAACAATGAGGCAGTGGGATAACAGCCGGGACAGCCCACCAGTTGGGCTTGGGCAATCGCCTCGCGATAAAGTTCCGGCAACCCATAGACCGCCTGCTCATTGGCCTGGCGATAGGCAGGGCTGGGCCAGTTGGGATCCGTCTGACCCATGCGGTACCAAGATTGGTAGGTGGCCAGGTTGCGAAAGCGGTAATCCGCCGACAGATCTAAGACTTTGCACCCTTTGGCCAGCAAGGGCGGGGCCAGCTCGGCAGCCAGCCCATTGGGGAGAGACAAAAACACCACATCGCTGTTGGCGGCAATGCGATCCACCTCTACCGGCTGAACGGTCAGATCCACCGCCTGGGCCAACTGGGGATAGAGATCCCCGTAGCGCTTGCCGGCACTGTCTTGCCCGGCCAGGTAGGTGATCTGCACGCCGGGATGCTCGCTCAGTAACCGCACCAACTGTACCCCTCCGTAGCCGGAAGCGCCGACGATGCCAATGCGGACAGGCTCTGTGGGGTGGGGTGGGCGGGGCGCCATGTTGGCCATGGGGGGGCTGCCTGTGCAAGAGGGTTGCGTGATGGCTTGCCTTAAGTTCTACCGCATTTTTCTGCTGCATTTGACGCTGCATCTTGTCCATTCGCGTTTTCATTCGCGTTAGCGTTGCGTGGCCATCCAGGGGGATTTGTTATGCTGGGTTCACCTGAGCCGCTCGGGCCTTGGCAGCGGCTTCCGTAATATCTGTCTATGTTCTGTGTAGCTTTCTAATCTGCGGTCTATGCACTATGAGCGATTGATCAACATGGTCTTGCGGGCCTACGGCCAAAGCAGCCGCCATGGCCTGGATCAGGAAACTCTGACCCTCTACTCAGAAGGCCCCTACACCCTCTACAAACTCACTTCCCATTTCGATCGCCGCTCCATTTTTGTGTTGGCCCAGAATCAGCGGGATATGTTTGTTTCTGGCGATGCGTTTAACAACAAGCTGATCCCAGGGGAATGGCAGGCGTGGCTGCACCAGAAAGCGCTGGGCATCGCTCCCGACACGGCACAAGCAGGTTAGCCGAAGACCATATCTGGCGTGGAAGGATCCCCAAGCCTACGCCCGGCCTGTTGAGATCCAGCCCATGCTGACAATGGCCGCCTACTTCCAGCTCAGAGGGTGGTGGGATCCACAGGTCGCTCCACCTGTCCAGAATCTACCCGCCACTGGCCAAAACCCCAGGCTGAACCTGTCGGGGCACCACTGAGAGACGATCCAGCTGGGCACAATAGGCCAGATCCTTATCGTTTTCCGGCCCCAGACCCAACAACCGTTGCCCGTGGCTAGAGCGCCGCAACAAACCCAGCAGATCATCCTGCCAAGTTTGGTAGAGGGCCAAGGCCGCCAAGGTCTCGTCGTTGCCCAACTGGTTCAAAGAGCAGCCCAGGCGATGCAAGATGGCTCCGGCACAGGCAGTATCTTCCAGCGAAAAGGCCCCTTCCCACCCGGATCCCACCAGCCACACCTCGGCAAAGGAGCCCCGTCTGAGAAAATCCACCACGGCTCCCAAGTTCACCAGGGCTGCTGTAATCACCACTGGGATCCCTTCCAGGCGCTGTAGGCTGCGCGTGCCGTTGGTGGTGCTCAGGAAGATGCGCTTGTCCCGCACGCGGTCGGGAGTGTAGTCGAGGGGGGAGTTGCCCAGATCAAACCCCGCCACCGCTTTGCCCCCCCGTTCCCCGGCCAAAAGCCGCTGGGAAGCCGGCCAGTTTTGGCTTGCCTCTTGGAGCTGCTGCAGGTGGGCAAACACCTGTACCGCTTCTGCTCCTGCTGCCAGCGCTGTGGCAATGGTGGTGGTGGCCCGCAGCACATCAATGGCCACCGCACACTCCGGGATCCCGGATGAAGGCACCTGTTCAGGCGTATAGAAGTGGAAAAAACGCATGGGGGAAGAGGTAACGTCAGAACTCACGCCGGGCGAACACCAACACTGCCAGAATCAGCAGCAAAAGGGTGTAAACCAAGCCGTACAGTGCATCTCCGAGAAGTTCTGCTGGGGGCGGAACTTGGCCGTAAACCGCAGCATCTCTCAAATTGAGGCGCTCCAAATCCGGCAGGATCAAATAAATCACCTCAAACAGTTTGCCAAATCCGGCATCTTTCACCAGCTTGCTCAGTTGCAGCAGGGCGCGGCTGGCATGGCCCATCAGGAACAGGGCAATGGTGTAGAGGGTGGCCAGAATCGAGGAAGTGAAAACCCCGAACAGCAGGGCTGCGGCAACAATCAGCACCAGCTCTAAGAAAGTGAAGACTGTTGCCCAGAGAATGGCCAAAAGGGGGATCGGGGCCTGCACCAGCAGCAAGCTCAGCAGAAACACAACCGTCATCAGCAGCACCAGCACCGACAGCAGCGCCGATAGGCCCAGATGCTTGCCGACAATGAACTCTGCCCGGCTCATGGGTTTGGCGATCAGCACATACACCGTGCGTTTTTCAATCTCCTTATTCACCAGCCCTGTGCCCACGAAAATGGCCACGATCAGGCCGAAGAAGTGAATGGCTGCCAACCCCAGGTCGGCAATGATTTTGTTGTGGGCCTGGTTGGCCACCTGCGGGATCAAAACAGTGGCTCCCAGCATGGCCACCGCAAATACCATCACCAGGTAGAGAATCCGATCCCGAATCGTTTCCCGGAAAACGTTGTGGGCAATGGCCACCACGCGCGACGCATCCATGACTGAACCCAAAGCTGTGATGATCCGACTGATACACTGGTAACAGATCCAGCCTTTATTCTATGCAGTTCCAGGCCCAGATTCAGATTCACCTACGCCCCTCTGTTCTCGATCCCGCCGGGGCTGCGGTTCAGTCCAGCTTGCATCAGCTGGGGCATACCCAGGTACAGCAGGTGCGCATTGGCAAGTATATCCAACTGCAGCTAGAGGCCCCCGACGCCGAGACCGCCCACCGCCAGGTGGATGAGCTGTGCCATCAACTGCTGGCCAACCCGGTGATTGAGACTTATCAAATCCAAGTGGCTGCCATCGGTGGTTAATTTGATGGGTTCACGCGATTTGGGGTTGATCTGATGGCCATTCCAAAAATACCCCCAACCCCTCTTCCATCCCTCTAATCTGACCATCTTCTTTCCTCTCACTTAAGGGATCCCAATGGCTGGCGTGAGGTTTGGCGTTGTTGTTTTTCCGGGTTCCAACTGCGACCGAGATGTAGCCTGGGTAACCCGCGGCCTCTTGGGCTGCCCAACGCGGCTGATCTGGCACCGAGAGACGGATTTGTCGGAGCTGGATGTGGTGGTGCTGCCGGGGGGCTTCAGCTATGGGGATTATTTGCGGTGCGGGGCTATTGCTCGCTTTGCCCCGGTGATGGGATCCCTGAAGGAGCACGTAGCGCGAGGGGGCTATGTGCTGGGCATCTGCAATGGCTTTCAGATCTTAACAGAGGCGGGCCTGCTGCCGGGGGTGCTGGTGCGCAATGCCAACCTGCACTTTATCTGCGACCGAGTGGGGATCCGTGTAGAACGGCAGGATCTCCCCTGGACAAGCGCGTATCCCCAGGGATCCACCTTAACCCTGCCCATCGCCCATGGGGAAGGCCGCTACACCTGTGATCCGGATACCCTCAAGCAATTGCAGGATCAAGGGCAGATCGTCTTTCGCTATGCTCCGGTTGCGCCCAACGGCTCTGTGGACAACATCGCCGGCATTTGCGATCCCAGCGGTCGGATCTTGGGTTTGATGCCCCACCCTGAGCGGGCAGCAGATCCCGATTTGCCAGGGCAAGATGGGATCCCCTTTTGGCAGTCGATTTTGCACAGCTTCGCCGCCTAATTCTTCTTCTCCATTCTTCTCCGGGACAGCTCACTCCTGCCTCGGCCCTTGAGACAACACCTGGCGAACTTGATTCACCATCTCCTCGTGATCCACCACTGGCTTGGCGATATAACCATCCGCCCCGCTCTGGGCCAAGAATGCCTCGCGGTCGCCGCGCATGGCGTGGGCCGTCACCAAAATGATGGGGATGGAGCTGCTTTTCGGATCCGCCTTCAACAGTTGGGCAATGCGGATCCCGTCCACCGCCTCGCCGCGAAAGGTGCTCTGGGACAGGGAAACATCCAACAAAATGACATCCACCTCGTGCCCCTGGGCCAGCTTCAAAATCTGCTCCACATCCTGGCTGTGAAAGACCTCAAAACCTCCCCGCCGTCGCAACACCTTCTCAAAAACACGGGCGTTGATCGGATCATCTTCCACCAGCAGCACTGTTGCCATCGTTAACCCAATCTTGAATCTGAACCCAAGCTAAGCTGTCTCTGGGATCCCAAAAGCCATCCTAAGGCATCCTTAGCGAGTTCAATTTGAGCAGTAGGACAAGCGTTCTCCTACAGAATACTGAAGGCTAACAAGAATGGTCTCAACAGGGCTGAGAACTCTCCCCGCTCCTCTCCCAAAGGATCCTCGGGTGGCCACTGCTTGACTATTTTGGAATCACTCCACTCCCAGTTGCCCCTATCCGGCCACAAACAAGAAAGCCGGAGGGAGCTCCGGCCCCATCCAGAACTAAGCCTAAACCACAAATCTCAAAAGAGACTGACCTTCCCTCTGCCTTGCTTGAGCCCGGCACAGCAGGAACGGCAGCCACTACCCTGGGTTACTTCTTGGTAATTCTCGGAGTTTCCCGAAAGGCAACTGCGAAAAACAAAAGGCCCAACGTCAAAAACAGGATAAAGGTGTAGGTGATGGCTTCCATACGAAACCTCCAAGTCAGAATTGCTAAGGATTGCTAAGGGGGGCTTGATTCCAGATTAACTCAGAGCCGCCAGCACCCCATCTCCAAAGTGAAGCAGAGTGCCGACGGCATCGCCGAAAAGGGCTCTAGGCTTCCTGCACCTTGCGGGTAGTGGGATCCCCCACTTTCTGGAAGACGCCGAACTCCACCATTTCCTCGCTCATATTGGGGTCAATACCGGCGAACACATCGCGGAAGAGAGTGCGAGCGCCGTGCCAGATGTGGCCAAAGAAGAACAGCAGGGCAAAGACGGCGTGAGCAAAGGTAAACCAACCGCGGGGGCTGGTGTGGAAGGTGCCGTCCGCCTTGGGGGTTTCTCGGTCGAACTCAAACAACTGACCCAACTGGGCCTGGCGGGCATACTTCTTAACCGTTGCCGGGTCGGTAAACACCTGACCGTCCAGCTTGCCGCCGTAAAACTCCACCGTCACGCCCACCTGCTCAAAGCTGTAGCGAGACTCTGCCCGACGGAAGGGAATGTCTGCCCGCACCACCCCATCGGCATCCCGCAGGATAACCGGGAAGGTCTCGAAGAAGTTGGGCATCCGCTGCACCGTCAGCTCGCGCCCTTCGCGGTCACGGAACACCGGGTAGCCCAGCCACTCGATGGCAATGCCATCCCCTTTGTTCATGGGGCCAGCTCGGAACAGACCCCCCTTGGCCGGGCTGTTGCCCACGTAGTCGTAGAAGAGCAAAGATTTGGGCAGGGAGTTGTAGGCCTCGCTGCGGGTCATCCCGGCTTCCATAGCCGCATTTACCCGGCGGTTAATCTCCTGGTTGAAATAGCCAGAATCCCATTGGTAGCGGGTGGGACCAAACAGCTCCACAGGGGTAGTGGCGCTGCCGTACCACATGGTTCCGGCCACCACAAAACCGGCAAAAAACACCGCCGCAATCGAGCTGGAAAGCACCGTCTCGATGTTCCCCATTCGCAGAGCGCGATAGAGGCGCTGGGGTGGGCGTACCGTGATGTGAAATAGACCTGCAATGATGCCCACGATGCCTGCAGCAATGTGGTGGGCCACCACCCCTCCGGCGTTGTAGGGGTTAAAACCGGCTGGCCCCCATTCCGGTGCTACCGGCTGGACGTGTCCCGTCGTCGCATAGGGATCGCTCACCCACATCCCTGGGCCAAACACCCCCGTCAGGTGAAAGGCGCCAAACCCAAAGCAGAGGATCCCGGCCAACAGCAGGTGGATCCCAAATATTTTCGGCAGATCCAAAGCCGGCTCGCCGGTGCGGGGATCCCGGAACAGCTCCAGATCCCAGTACACCCAGTGCCAGCAGGCAGCCAAGAAGAGCAAGCCGGACAAAACGATATGGGCAGTGGCTACCCCTTCAAACGTCCAGAAGCCCGCATTGGCAACGCTCTCGCCGTAGATATTCCAACCGCCCCAGGAGTTGACCACCCCCAGGCGAACCATAAATGGCATGACAAACATGCCCTGACGCCACATCGGATTCAGGACAGGATCCGACGGATCGAAAATGGCCGTTTCATAGAGCGCCATCGACCCGGCCCAACCTGCTACCAGAGCGGTATGCATCAGGTGAACCGCGATCAGGCGACCTGGGTCATTCAGTACAACCGTATGGACCCGATACCACGGTAGTCCCATAAAGCTCGGTCCTCCACGTTCTCCAACACTTGCGCGATATCCAGTCAAACAATTAAGCCGACATCTTACCTGGGATCCTGACCCGAGCAGTCTCTTCAGAGTCGGGGGGTGCCGCACCCGCTTGAACCCCTGAGCGCACCCAAGAGGATATCGCTCTCAGAATTTCCATCACGGGCATCAAACAGTATAACGAAACGCTACCGACCTGAGTGGCTTCAGGCAGGATGCCGTCTCACTTTAGGCATCATCATCCCAGATCTCTCGCCAGAGATTAAAAATATGACTTAAAATGTTACAATACTTAGCAACTGTGAGCGCTCTCCTGGCTCAGTCTGAAAGGTGTCGTGGTTTCTGGCAGGGGTATGGCAACGATCCGCTTCGTCAACGAGAACCGAGAGATCTTCGTCGCTGAAGGCGCTAACTTGCGCTTGAAGGCTCTGGAAAACCAGATCGATCTCTACAAAATGATGGCCAAGCTGCTCAACTGCGGCGGCAACGGCCAATGTGGCACCTGTGTGGTGGAGATTGTCGAGGGATCCGAGCATCTCTCCCCTCGCACCGAGGCGGAAAACCGCAAGCTCAAGCGCAAGCCCGACAGCTACCGCCTTGCTTGCCAGACCAAGGTGTTGGGGGATGTTTCGGTCAAAACCAAGCCCTAGCCTTGGCCCGCCCGTTTTCCCTTTGGGCAAGTCGTACTCAAGAGTGGTATGCTGACTGCCAGTTGGGCTTGTGGCATTTGGAGTTATGGAGACGAACTACCTGGGCATCTTGGCCACTCTCTTAGTCGTTCTGGTGCCCGCCATCTTCCTGGTGATTTTGTACGTGCAAACCTCCAGCAGATCTGGTGACTGAGTGGGCAGCTCCTGCCGATTCAAATTGGGCAAGGGGTATTCCTAAAGCCGGTCAAGAAGGGGATCCCCTGTGTACAAGAGGATCCCTTTGCGTTGGACAAACTGAGAGTACTTGGGGGAGCGCCCTCAAGGTGCTAAGTCAAGCTGTGGCTTGGGCTGCCTTGGCTTGGTCGAAGGTTCCCGCAGGTTCATACAAAAACTCAAACAGGTTGCCGTCGGGATCCTTGCCATAGAAAGAGGCAGTGCCATCCCGGTGGCTGTGGATTTCCCCCACCAGGATCCCTTGGGATTTCAGGCGCTGGTGCTCTTGCCGAAGCTCCTCTATGCTGTCGAAGACAAAGCCAAAGTGAGGCCCTGCCGCGCGGTAGCCCGGCCCCAGTAGCGCCAGCCCATCCTCTCCTGCCTTCATGTAGGCCCAGTCGGGATCCTGCCAGACGTTGACCATGCCCAGCTTTTGGTAGAACTCCACCGCCTTGGGAATGTCCTCTACCCGGATGGCGACATGCCCGAGTTGTCTAAGTGCCATGTCATCCTCTGTGCTCAATTGAGCCAACTGCAATGGTTCTTCTACAGATCAGCTTGACACACTCCCCACCCCGAAGGGTAGGGATCCCTGCAGCAAGACAGGGCTCTAGACCTGACTTCTTGAGAACTTGAGACAGGGATCCCAATCCAGTCCATAGGCAGGACAGAAGATGGTTTCAACCCATTGGATTGGGGATGAACCAAGGCTTACCCTGTTGGCTGCGCGGCCAAGAACTGCTCCAGCTCACTCAAAGCCTCTGCATCCATTTTGGTTTGCATGGGGCAAAACTTTGGCCCACACATGGAGCAGAACTCTGCCGTTTTGTAGATATCTGCTGGCAAGGTCTCATCGTGATATTCTCTGGCGCGTTCTGGATCCAAAGACAATTCAAACTGCCGGTTCCAGTCGAAGTTATAGCGAGCTCTGGACATCTCATCATCGCGATCCCTGGCCCCAGGCCGGTGACGGGCAATGTCGGCAGCATGGGCGGCAATTTTGTAGGCAATGAGGCCGTTGCGCACGTCCTCAGCATTGGGCAAACCCAAGTGTTCCTTGGGGGTGACGTAGCAGAGCATTGCCGCACCATACCAGCCAGCCAAGGCCGCCCCAATGGCGGAGCTGATGTGGTCATAGCCTGCCGCAATATCGGTTACCAAAGGCCCCAAAACGTAGAAGGGAGCTTCGTCGCACTCCTCCATTTGCTTGCGCACGTTAAATTCAATTTGATCCATCGGCACGTGCCCCGGCCCTTCTACCATCACCTGCACATCGTGCTCCCAGGCCATGCGGGTCAGCTGGCCCAGGGTTTTCAACTCCGCCAGTTGCGCCTCATCAGAGGCATCGTGCAAACATCCCGGTCGCAAAGAATCTCCCAGACTAAAAGAAACATCGTATTTCTTGAAAATCTCGATAATGTCGCGGAAGTGGGTATAAAGCGGGTTTTGTTTGTGGTGGGCCAACATCCAACGGGCCAGGATCCCACCCCCACGAGAAACAATTCCCGTCAGGCGGTGGCGTACCAACGGAAGATATTCGATCAGGATCCCGGCATGGATGGTCATGTAGTCCACCCCCTGCTGGGCCTGTTTTTCGATAATATGCAAGATGTCTTCTGCCGAGAGTTTTTCGACATTGCCATGCACGCTTTCTAGGGCCTGGTAGATGGGCACCGTGCCAATGGGCACTGGAGAAGCTTGGATAATGGCTGTGCGAATTTCATCCAAATCGCCCCCGCCGGTGGACAGATCCATAACGGTATCGGCGCCGTATTTGATGGCCAATTTCAGTTTCTCCAACTCTTCCGCCAATCCTGAGGAACTGGGGGAAGCGCCAATGTTGGCATTGACTTTGCACCGGGAAGCGATCCCAATGCACATCGGCTCGAGGTTGGTGTGATTGATGTTGGCAGGGATGATCATGCGACCCCGGGCCACTTCCGAGCGGATCAGTTCCGGCGGCAGGTTTTCCCGCTGGGCCACATACTCCATCTCTTCGGTAATCACGCCCTGACGGGCAAAGTGCATCTGCGTTACATTTGCTTGCCCACGGCGACGGGCAACCCATTCGCTGCGCATGTTGTCAACTCCAGTGCTCGCTTTCCTACGCTGGTATGAACCAGATCAGGTTCTGAGGATGTAATCTCAGCCTGGGGGGGGGATCCCCAGACACTCCTAGCGTGGTGTGATCATATCACCGAAATAGAGATGAGGCGGGGAGCTTTATAGTCTTTATTAAAAGAGTTTGAGATAGTACTAACCCTCACCCCTGGCCTCTCTCCCCATGAGATCCTGACCCTCACAGGGATCCCAGCCAGCGCCGCCAGCTCCACCAGAGCCCCTTTTTCCTGCGGGCCCGGAACAGTTCGGCTACTTCTTCCCCGCTGGGTCGGGCCACAAAGGTTTTGAGAACGCTGTAGAGGCCGGGCTCTTCCTGCTGCCACACGCTCCAGGGATCCGGATAGGCCCGAAACAGGGCCCCCTCCACCAGGGAGCGCAGGTAGTAGCTGGTCTCAAAGGTGCTCAGGAACCGCTGACGCAGTCGGCGACCGGCCAGACCCACCCCCACGGTGGCGGCATCCTGCAATTGGGGGTTGAGGAGAACGACGGGTTTGGGATCCCGTCCTTTGGAAGTCAGTCCAGAGGGATCCCCGCCGCTGACCGCTTGGCAAACCCGCTCCACCTGATCCAAGCTGTAAACCGCTGGCATCACCAGCAGGAGGCTCTGTTCTGGGGTAGGTTGAGTCCGGGAAGTCAAGCTCTGTAATTCAATCCCTTCTGGCAGGGATCCCCATTCCCGCTGGGCCAGGGCTGCTCCGCCGGCATCGCTGAATAGCACCAAAGCAGGCGGTTGCAGCAGCTCCAAGAACGGGCGGGACAATACTTCTGGCTTGATGTCGGGGGCCAGGATCTCGATGAGCAGGCGGCGATATCCTGCTTGCATAGCCAGCCGTGTAGCCTGGATGGCCTGCTCACAGGCCTGGGCCAGGTCGATAGGCAAGTTGGGAAATTGGGTTAGTTGCAGTTGCTCGGCCACAGTCTAGTCCAATTATGATTTAGCCAGTAACCAGGGATGCTCAGCCAGACACTTCTTCCCAAGCCTTGTGGGTGAGCAACTCCTCCAGAACCCGCACCCCCCGCAGTTGGTTGGAAAGGGGCAGGTGGCCCTTGGGGGCGGAGAGATCCCAGATGAACTCGTCGGGGTAGCGAGTCCAGTGGTAGCCCTGTTTCCAGCCGATGAGGGGCCAAAGGCGCTCCCAGTTGCGGTTCACCCCCAACCACAATTGTCGCTGCACCGAGTAGCCAAAGCGATCCCCGGAGGCCGCCCGCCACAGGCGATCGATCGTGCGCAGATCCTCGACCGGGATCCGGCTCACCTCGGAAAAATACAGCCAGCCCCGCCGCGCCGCCCCCTCTCCTGCCGCCCGACATAGCAGTTGTAGGCTCAGCCGATCCGCCTCCAGCCAGGCTCCCGCCGATAACAGCTCCTGCAGAGGACGATAGTCGATATTCAGGGCTGAAGTCAGAGGGACGGTCACCATTGCCAAGTTGCAAAAGGTCTCCCTTGATTTTAGTCCCTGCTGTCCGTCCCCTCAGGTTTCAGGCGGGTACTTGGGCGGATCCCCGAAGATGATGCGATAGCCGATGTACGCCACCCCCAACAGCCCTGCCAGGATCCACAAGAAAGCCGAAAAGGGCATGTAGGAAAAAAAGACAAGATAAACCCGGCGACTGAGCCAAGAAAAAATAAGATAGACTGCCGCCAAAATGCCGATCCCTTGCAAGGTGCGAAAAGCCGGCACCCGCGAGAGAGGCATGCGCTGCCGCGCCACCCAGATGGAGCTAAGAAAAGTCCAGGGAGGCACCAGCAGCAAGAACATATCCGCCTGCTTCACCACCGCCTGCCAGCCGGCGGTGTTGGTGGCATAGGCCAAGTAGCCCGCCCAGAGGACAAGAGTTACCGCTCCCAAGCCGATACTTAAGCTGAGCAAAAAAGGCTCCTCCCATTGGCCTGGGATCCAGTCGCAGAGAACCCAAACCACCCAAGGGGTGGCAAAGAGCAAAAGCGCAATGGCTAAGCCATTGGCGTTGAGCTGGGTAAAAAACTTCTCCAGAGTCATGAACAGCAAAAGGAGCGAACGTCACCCTTGATGGTAATGATTCCTCCTTCAATCTGCAATTCGATTCGTATACAGAATCCATGAATTTGTTGGGAGCAATGCCCAAAAGGTTCACAGCCCGTCCGGGCATTCGTGTAAGCCTTGCCAAGCAACAACAGCGGGGATGGAAGTGGGAAAAAGAAAAGGGATCCTTGACACTGGCCAGGGATCCCTTCCTGTAGTCTTTCCTAAAAAGCTCAAGACATTTTCTATGGCGTTGCTGAGGGAATTAACCCAAGCCACTCTCCCCTTTTGCAAGAAGTGAGTCTGGCATCGGAATCCCTACTCCTCCGGATCCATCCGCCTCAGTCCATTAACCCAATCTACAGCCCTTGCAGCACCGTATCGGGGCGGGCCGACAGATTCTGGATGCGGGTATCCTGGGCCGGCGGGGTGTCCGGTTCGGTGAACACGCCGATCTGCCGCAAATACCGAGCCAAGGCATCTTGCTCGCTGCCGGGGGTGTCGAAGGTAATGCCAGAGCTGGGGGCCAAGTTGACCCGGTTGGGGTTAGACAGGCGAGGGAAGGGATAGTCATCCCCACCGTTGGCCAAGAAGTCCAGGGTCACCAGGCGGAAGGTGCGTCTGGGATCCCCTTGCACTTGGCCGTTGCGCACCACCACATCCCGACCTGTGGGCGTATCCACCCGCAAGGAGAGGACGCGGGATCCCGGTGGCCGCGAGGGATCAAAGCTAAAGGCAAAGCCGCCAATTTGCGGGAAACGGCCTGGCGTGGCTCCTGGCTGGGTTTGCGCCACCCCGTGTTCCACTATCTGCTTCAGTTCCTCAGCGGTGACGGTCAACAGAGAGAGGCCGTTGTTAAAAGCAAGGGCGGTTTCGATGTCCAGCTGAGAGATTTGACCGGACTGCTTGCCGGCCTCAGGGTTAGCCACCGGTGGGATCCGCCGCACCGGCTCGCCGCCGCCACCCCCTGTGGTAGCCCCAATGGGAGCGCGAATGCCGCCACCATTTTTCAGGGAGATGACCGTAGAAGGATCAACCGTTCTGGCGTAGGCCAGGTTGGCATCGGCAGTGAGGTTGCCCAGGTTGGTTTCCTCAGTGCGCACCTCTGCCCGCAGGCCGTTGAGAAATTGGGTGGTGGAGCCGAAGGTGCGGCCATCTTTGGTGCGGATGATGTTGCCAATTTCGTTGGCTATCCGCACTACGTCGGGATTGGGGGTGCCCCTGACAGCTGCTACCCCTTGGTCGTCGGTGGCATAGGCACCGCTCACCGGATCGATGCGGGCAATAACCCCGTTGGCGTCAAAGCTGACCACCAGGCGGCCCACGTAGCGATAGTTGGAGCCGGTGTTGACCACCGCCACCGGTTGACCACTGGCGGAGGAGCGCAAGATGGGGTAGTCACCCGTGCGGGTATCGGGCAAATCAGTGCGCAGGCGATCGGTGGGCTTGGCGATCACCCGGTGGGATCCGCCGGCAATGATGATGTCCACATTTCGCAATTGGCTGGCCAGGGCTACCTCGTTTTGCAACTGTTGCAGATGGGCTAGGAGGATAATTTTGTTGATGCCCTGAGCGGTGAGTTGATCGACGAAGCCCTGGATTAGAGCGGCACTCACCTGGTCAGTATCGTCCACCCTGCCTTCTACCCTCACCTCGGGGCCGGGGCTAGAGATGGCCGCCAAACGGGTGGTGGTGGCTCCCACCAGACCGATCCGCTGCCCTCCTACCGTGATCACCGCCGTCTTGGCGATCTTGCCGCGGATAGAGCTGGCCTCTTGACCATCAGCAGCAAAGTCAGAGCTAGCCAATTCGCCGGTACCGCTGAAGCTGAGGTTGGCGCTCAAGTAGGGAAAACGAGCCCCAGCGTAGCCGCGGCCAGTGTCGGGCCGGATGAGGTCGCGAATTTGGCGCGTGCCCTGGTCGAACTCGTGGTTGCCGAAGGCAGCCGCCTCAAAGCCAATGGCGTTGATGATCTCGATATCGGCTTTGCCAGGGGTGAGGTTGTAACGGCCTTGCAGAGACCGATCTGTGCTGGCGTTGTAGAAGGGGCTGGGGATATAGTTGTCCCCACTGGAGAGCACCACCGTATTTGGGAATTGGGGGCGCAGAGCGTTCACCACCGCCGAGAAGCGCGGCGCATCTTGTACGGCAGCGATCGAGGCTTCCAAGTCGCTGGCATGTAGGATTTGCAGGGTAAAAGCGGGCGGCTGAGTCGAGAGAGCCACATTGGGATCCGAGGCGATAAACCCAGCCCCTCCGCCGGTTGGGGGAACCGAGCTGCTGCTACCGCAGGCGCTGGCCAGGCTCAGCACCAAACACCACAACCCGACCCACAGGGACCTGGCCAGAGGGTTCAGCCAATCCGGGAGCCATCTCTTGGCAGGGGCAGACCCTCGAGCACGGCAAGCTGGTTTCATGACAATTCCTTCACTCCATCCACAAGAGAGGACGCATCCGCGTTCACGTTACCAAGGCTGGGATTGGGGTTTCGCTATGACCTGTTTAAGGTTAGGTCAAGCCTAGGTTAAACTTCCCCTGGATCCCAGCCAAATTGTTGCAAGTCCACCTGGCCCTCGGCGTCGAAGTGGATCCCTTCGGCTTGCAGCAGCGCTTTCTGCAGGTCGTCGTAGCCCAGGCGAAAAGGGGAGTAGGAAATGCAGCCCTGGGCGTTGATCACCCGGTGCCAAGGGATGTCGGTGTTTTGGCCTTGCAGGCGAAACAAAGCATAGCCCACCTGGCGAGCATAGCCGGGGTAACCGGCAACCCGCGCCACCTGCCCATAGGTGGCTACTCGGCCCGGCGGGATCCGCCGCACCACTTCGTAAAAGCGCTGGTAGAGGCTAGTAGATGGAGCGCTAGTGGAGCCAGACTGGGTCACAGGGATCCTCGCTCAAACTTGGCAGACAATAAGATGTGGAACGGATTGGATCCCCGGGTCCATGAGCTATTTAATCGCGGTACTGCCGGATCGCATAGCCGCTGAGGCGGCCTACAGCGCCCTGGAACAAGCCGGCTTTTCCCTGGAGCGATTGCATCTGCTGGGGCGGGGCTACAAGAGTGCCGACGAGTTTGGGCTGATTGACCCGGCCCAAGCGGCCCGCCGTCAGATGCAGCGTTTGGCCATTTGGTTGGTGCCCTTTGGCTTTTTGGCCGGGGTGGGGTTCAGCGTTTTGAGTGGTTTGGATACCTTTGCCTGGGCGGGACCTATAGGCAACCACCTGATCGGCGGCCTATTGGGCGCGATGGGCGGGGCCATGGGCAGCTTTTTCGTCGGCGGCGGAGTGGGCTTGTCTGGTGGCTCCGGCGATGCTTTGGCTTACCGCAACCGCCTCGCTGCGGGCAAGTACGTGCTCATTGTGGAAGAAGAGAACGAAACCCGCCTCCGCGAAGCCACGCGGATTTTGCGCCAGTTTGAGCCGGAAAATCTGCAAGGGTACAGAGAGCGCCCCTAGACTGGGAGATCTGGGCAGCTATTGAGAGAACTCAGGGAGGTCCAAAAGCATGTCTTGGCTGTGGCAGCAAGTCCCATCGCCGCTTGGGCGGTGGCGGAAGGAAGGGATCCCCAGCTTTGCCGCTGTTGGGGGCGCCCTGGCGGTTGTGGCGTCGTTTTTTTCGCCGGCTTTTGCCCACCACGCCCTGGGAGGGAAACTGCCTGCAACGGCCTGGGAGGGATTTCTCTCCGGGCTGGCTCACCCTGTCATTGGCTTGGATCACCTGGCCTTCGTCGTGGCCATCGGTCTTGTGGCGGCGGGGCAGCCCTGGCGCTACGGGATCCCGCTGGGCTTTGTGCTAGCGGGTCTGGTGGGCAC
Organism: Synechococcus sp. R6-5; assembly: GCF_047461775.1. Classification (NCBI taxonomy): domain Bacteria; kingdom Bacillati; phylum Cyanobacteriota; class Cyanophyceae; order Synechococcales; family Synechococcaceae; genus Synechococcus; species Synechococcus sp. R6-5. The sequence continues at coordinate 1,880 of NZ_JANSHV010000063.1, read as the reverse complement.
TGGGATCCACCTGGCCGGCTGGGATCCCCTGGGACTGACGGAGCTGGCCATTGCCTCTTCCGTGGTTCTCTTCGGCTTGCTGCTGGTGCAACCGCGGCAGATCCCAAGTTGGCTCTTGCTAATAGGGGGATCCCTGGCGGGGCTATTCCATGGCTATGCCTACGCCGAAACCATTATCGGCGCCCAACCCATGCCTTGGGTGGGATATCTACTGGGGTTGAGCACCGTCCAGTATGGGGTAGCTCTCCTGGCCCTTTGGGCAGCAGAACGCTGGGGGTTGCGGATCCCTGGCTTAACTCGCTGGGCCGGCTGGGCGATTACAGTGGTGGGGGCTGCCTTCCTGACCTTGGCAGTGGTGGGCGCGTAAAAAGCGCCAATTTTGCTCCCTTGCGCTCGGGATCCCCGATCCGGTACAAGGATAGCGGTGAAGATCTGTAAAACGAGGGGAGATCCCATGGAGCGCACCTTTATTGCCATCAAGCCAGACGGCGTGCAGCGGGGGCTGGTGGGCACCATCATCCAGCGCCTGGAGAGCCGGGGCTACCAATTGGTGGGCCTGAAGCTGGTGCAAGTGAGCCAAGAGCTGGCGGAAGCCCATTACGCCGAACACAAGGAGCGCCCCTTCTTCCCCGGTTTGGTTCAGTTCATCACCTCTGGGCCGGTGGTGGCTATGGTCTGGCAGGGCAAAGGGGTGATTGCTGCCGCCCGTAAGCTCATCGGCAAGACCAACCCCCTGGAGGCAGAACCGGGCACCATTCGCGGCGATTTTGGCATCGACATTGGCCGCAACCTCATTCACGGCTCCGATGGAGTTGAAACCGCGCAGCGGGAGATCGCCCTTTGGTTCGATGAGTCGGAATTGGTGAGCTGGACACCGGTTGCCCAAAGCTGGATTTATGAGTAGGTACTTGCTGCAGGCAAGGGGTAGTCGTGTTCGCAGGTTCCAGACCGGAAGTAGTGCAGAGCGCTAGGGCCGTGTTTCGAACTGGCTTCGGCTGGCCGCAAGCGGCTCTGTTGGAAGTGCCTTGAACCACCCCTTCTCTGCCAAAACTCGAGCGGCAAGCAGGATCTGTTTGCTACTGAATTGTTGTTTTCTATCTCCCCAGGCGTAGAAGCTTTCCACCAACTCTGCCGTCGTAGAAGGGTGCCCACGAGTCACGATCCAGTGGACAGTAGCCAGCAATTCCAGACCATAGGGCGACTCAAAGCCCTCCACGAGGTCACTGACACGCTCAAAGCGTTCTCTCGTCTCTGGCTGATCGGCGAGATAGCTGTTGGCCTCCTCGATGGCGCCAGGCACCAGCTCCAGCTTCTTGTCTGGTCGGTCACTCCCCGATCCGTACCCAGAGATGTAATATCCCTCGATTTCTTTGAGAACATGCCGCAAGTTCTCGGCGTAGGGTCCATGAACGCCCTTTGTAAATCGCAGGCGAAGCGGCTCCCCGGCTTCCTGCAGGAAGTACATCAGCTTGTGCAGCTCAAGCAAAGAGACAAACGGAACAAGTAGACCGTTTACATAGCGCTCCATAAGGCCCACCAGCACCGCTCTTCCCGGCGTCAAGGAAGGGATCTGGCCGCGGCGCATGCTCTTCGGTAAAGGCTGAGGCCCGGTGGGCTCAAAGACAAGGATGTGGACGTCGGGAAGTTCTGCTAGCGCCTGCTCGATGCGGGAGCGCACATCGGGCCAATGAAGACCCCCGAGGCCGCAGCCTAGGGGTGGCAAAGCGACTGAGCGCAGACCAAGATGCCTGATCTCCTCGGCAAGGGACTTCAGCCCAGCTTCTATATCCTCGATCCGCGACTTCCCCCGCCAGTGGCGTTTTGTGGGGAAATTGATGATGTAGCGCGGATTGGTCAGCTAGAAATCGCAGGAGCCCCGC
>NZ_JANSHV010000062.1:0-22513 GCF_047461775.1 Synechococcus sp. R6-5 | reverse complement strand
TCCTAACATAAGATCAACACGACCTAGAGGCTGTTGCTTTGGGTTCCGACCGCTGGGAGCTGCGCTTGACCAACACGGGCACCACCATTCCCCTCGAAGAACAAGAACGCATTTTCGAGCAGTTTTATCGCATCCCCCACTCGGATCCCTGGCAGCAGGGGGGAACAGGCTTGGGATTGGCTCTGGCCCAAGCCATTGCCAACCACTTGGGCGGCTCTTTGCAGGTGGAAAGCACTGCCCACCAAACCACGTTTATTCTTCGCTTGCCCGCAGCAGAATCTTGTTGACGATTCGGTTTGGGCCACTTATGGTGAGATTTACCATATGGGGGGCAGGGTGAAGGTAGCGCTGTTGCAACTGAACTACATCGTCGGCGATCTAAGCGGAAATGCCGAGCGCATCCGTTCGGCAGTCGAGGCAGTGGCGGCGGCGGGAGCAGAGTTGGCCATCACCTCGGAGCTGGCGTTGCTGGGATATCCACCCCGCGATTTGTTGCTCTACCCGGCCCTGATCGAGAGAGCGAACCAAGTTTTGCAGCACTTGGCCAGTCGGCTACAGGCCAGCATTCCGGTGGTCGTGGGATCCGTGCAGCCCAATCCTCTGCCTGAGGGTCGGCCCCTTTACAATGCTGCTGCCTGGCTGGAGGGGGGCCAGATCCGCCATTGGTTCCAGAAGTCGCTCTTGCCCACCTACGATGTATTCGATGAGGATCGCTATTTTGAGCCGGGATCCCAGCCCCAACCCATCGAGTACCGTGGCCGCCGCCTGGGCTTTACCATTTGTGAAGACATTTGGAACGACCGCGACTTTTGGCAGCACCGTCGCTACCACTGGGATCCGGTGGAAGAGATGGCCCGCTGCGGTGCCGACCTGCTGATTAACCTCTCGGCTTCCCCCTTCAGCCTAGGCAAACAGAAGTTGCGGGTGGAGATGCTGGGATCCCTGGCCCGCAAGCACGCCCTGCCCATTCTCTACATCAATCAGGTGGGGGGCAATGATGATTTGATCTTCGATGGGGCCAGTTGCGCCCTGGATCGCCGGGGTCGGGTTGTGGCCCAAGCGGCTGCCTTTCAGCCGGATCACCTCATCCTGGATGTGGACGAGTTGACGCAGTCTCCCAACCCAGACCAGAGCCCACCGACCGCGGGATCCCGCTGGCCGACCGAGCCGGAAGCTGAGCTGTACGAAGCCTTGGTTTTGGGCACCCGCGATTACGTCAGCAAATGTGGCTTTCGCGAGGTGCTATTGGGCCTGTCGGGAGGGATCGACTCTGCCGTCACTGCTGTGATTGCTGCCGATGCCTTGGGGCCGGAGCGGGTGCTGGGGGTGCTCATGCCCTCTCCCTATTCCAGCCCTGGCAGCCTGACCGACGCCTACCAACTGGCGCAAAACCTGGGGATCCCGACCCTGAAGCTGCCGATTCAGTCCATCATGGAGAGCTACCACCAGCTTTTGGCAGAGCCCTTTGCCGGCCTCCCCCCAGACATCACGGAAGAAAACCTGCAATCTCGCATTCGCGGCACCCTCCTCATGGCCCTTTCCAACAAGTTCGGGCGGCTGCTGCTGACCACAGGCAACAAATCAGAGCTAGCAGTGGGCTACTGCACCATTTACGGGGATATGTCCGGCGGCCTGGCGGTGATTTCCGATGTGCCCAAGACCTGGGTGTACCGCTTGGCCCGCTGGATCAACCGACAGCAGGAGCGGATCCCGCTTGCTACGCTGACCAAGCCCCCCTCGGCAGAATTGCGACCCGGCCAACAAGATAGCGACAGCCTGCCCCCCTACGACCTGCTGGACAAGATCCTGCAGCGGCACATCGAGCAGCATCAATCCGGCCCCGAGTTGGTGGCTCAAGGGTTCGATCCCGACATCGTGCAGCACGTGCTGCGGCTGGTTCAGAATGCCGAGTTCAAGCGACACCAAGCTCCCCCTGGGCTACGCATTACCGATCGCGCCTTCGGCACCGGCTGGCGCATGCCAATCGCCAAGCGTCAAGAAGGGATCATCTAATGGAACTAGTGGGATACCCTCACACCAGCTCCTCCGTCAGAGGGAGAAAGGGAAAGATTCGGCGCTGTCGGAATTGCTTGGAGTAGTTGGTGCCCGCTCAAGCCTTGTTGCCATTCAGAACGGCTACAACTGGTGCAGTCACGCTTCCTGCTCAATACCCTGCTCAATACAATAAAGGGCCTGCAAGCCAGCAGACCCAAGGAAAAGCCAAAAGGCGGTAAGTTGAGGTCTCTTAGATCAGGCCCAGCCAGGAAGCAACGCCTTGGCCCGTCACCGCTTCGATGACAATGGCCAACACAAAGCCAATCATGGCAGCCCGACCGTTGAGGCGCTCGGCATACTCGTTAAAGCCAAACTTGGGCTCCGACAAATTGGGATTAGACATGAGAACCTCCAGGGTAAATGGGAACGACAGGGAGTGGGATCCGTAAAGAACGAAAACGAGAACGGCACTTGACCTTCAGTATAGTTTGCATTTCTTCATGATCGCAAGCAAGGTGGTCACCCGCTGCCGATGGCGGCGATGATCTGCCGCGCCAGGGGAATGGCCGCCTCATAGGCTTTGCCCTGATGCAGGTGCAGCACCAGCGTCCAGTTGGGATCCGGCAGGGGCCAAAAGGCCAGCAACCAGGCTTGAAAATCTTCTGCCCAGAGAATTGGTCGTCCTCGTCGTTGAGGATTGAGGATGGTGCCAGACTTGGCTGCCACTGGGATCCCTTCTGGGGCAATGCCGCGACAGGTGCCCGCTGTTGCCGCCAGGCTCATGCCGGCATGGAGAGCCTCCCAAATCCACTCCGGTAAAGAGAAAGCGGGCAGAGAGACCTCGCCAGAAAGGGGTACACCTCGGCGGGCGATCACGCCCCCATAAACCAACAGCTCCCAGGGATCCACCGGCCCAGCCAGACCGGTCGCCAAGAGCGGAGCCGGAGTTGTATTCTGCACACTCCCTAGGCCGAAGCGCCGCAGCCACTCCACCAGGGTATCGGCCCCCAGCTCCCAGCCCAACTGGTAAAAATGCACGTTGCAAGAGTGGGCCAGGGCCTGGCGCAAGTTCAAAGCCCCATGGCCGCGGGGATCCCAGCAGGGTAGGCGGCCCAACCCCAGTTGCGGCGGCGGATCCCACCAACCCGGGCAGTGGATCAAGCGCTCGCCGGAGCTGATCCCGGTCTGCAGAGCAGCAGCGGCAACGGCACACTTGACGGTTGAGCCAGGGCTGGCCCTGATTCTGGAAGCCTGCTCCGGCTGCCAAACCCTTGTTAAACGACCGGTGTTCAGGTTGAGGACGGCGGCAAAATCGCGCGGATGGGGCAGCCCTGCAGATTTCCCCTGCAAGCCCCAGGTCAAAGCAGAACCCAACAGCCAGGCTCCACAGGTGCGACGGTTCATCTGCTGTTGGCCCCGAAAACCCAGCCAGACAAAAGCGGATCCCTGTTACAAAAATTCGGAAATCGCAGCCTTCTCACGGACTAGGGTAATCTGAGTTCAGGTCAATGGAGATAACCCTCATGGCAATTCAGCGTGGTGCCAAAGTCCGTGTGCTGCGGAAAGAATCCTACTGGTACCGGGATGTGGGAACGGTTGCGGCGGTGGATACCAGCGGCATTCTCTACCCGGTGATCGTCCGCTTTGACAAGATCAACTACTACAACATCAACACCAACAACTTCCGCGAAGATGAACTGGAAGTGTTGGAAGCTCCCAAAGCCAAGGCCAAAGCTGCGGCCAGCTAAGCCAAAGTTCTGATGCCGGGGACTGTGTTCTTGAGCAAGTCGTTCTGTGCCTGAACTGCCGGAAGTTGAAACAGTTCGGCAAGATTTGCAACGCCTCACCTTGGGGCCGCGGATACTTGCGGTGGAGGTGCTCCTGGCCCGCACCATTGCCTACCCTGCAGGGGAGATGTTTGGGCGGAGCTTGATTGGCACCCGTTTTACCCAGTGGCAGCGGCGAGGAAAGTATCTCCTGGGATCCCTGGATTCGAGAGCTGTTCTGGGCGTGCATCTGCGCATGACCGGGCAGTTGCTCTGGGTGCAGGGATCCACCCCTTTATCAGCTCACACTCGTGTTCGTTTGGCCTTCGAGGAAGGGTGGGACTTGCGCTTTGTGGATCAGCGCACCTTTGGCCAGATGTGGCTGGTGCCTGCCGGTGTTGAGCTGGAGGCGGTGATCCCCACCCTGCAGACTTTGGGGCCGGAGCCCTTTTCGCCAGCTTTTTCTGAGGCCTATTTCCAGGCTGCCCTGCAGAAGAGCCGCCGTCTTATTAAAACCGCGCTGCTGGATCAATCGCTGGTAGCCGGGGTGGGCAACATTTACGCCGACGAAGCCCTGTTTCTGAGCGGCATTCACCCTTTGACGCCAGCAGTTCAGCTTTCGGATGTGGCCAAGGCACGCCTGCGAGAAGCTTTGATCGAGGTGTTACGGGCCGGGCTGGAGCAGCGGGGCACCACCTTGCGGGATTACCGGGATCTGCGTGGGCTCAACGGCAACTATCAAGGGCAAGCGTGGGTGTACGGTCGGGAAGGGGATCCCTGTCGCCTCTGTGGCACCCCAATTCAGCGGATGAAGCTGGCAGGTCGGTCGGCTCACTTTTGCCCCCACTGCCAGCCGCAACAGAGCTAGTGGCGCTCCTCAAGATATGGGGGATCCCTGGGGAAATGGGCCAGAGCGGCTACCATCAGCAGTAGGAGGGGATCCCGGTGAAAACCATGGGATGGGCACGGCTCCAACCTGTAAAGCCCTTGATGAGGGGAAGTCGCCTCTGGTCGGGAGCGCTGTTGGCGCTGGGGATCCCGACGGCTGCGGCCTTTGCCCAACTGGAGTTGGATGCCCAACTGGGCCGCTCCCAAATTGTTTTTCCCAGCAAAGATTGCCCCGCCTGCAACCTAACGGGGGCAGAACTGCCGGGAGCTGACCTCAGTGGGGCCAACCTGAAAGAAGCGATCCTCAGACAGGCCAATCTCCAAGCTGCCGACCTCTCCCAAGCAATCCTCAATCTGGCCGATTTGAGAGGGGCCAATCTGAGTGGCTCAGCTCAGGCAGGGGCTTTCTTGTGGGAAGCCGATCTGGCGCAGGCCAACCTGCAGCAGACAGATCTGACGGGTGCCAATCTGCAGGTGGCCAACTTAAGCGGGGCCGACTTGCGTCGAGCCATCCTCACCGGCGCCGACCTCACAGGGGCCAAGTTACACAATGCCGATCTGCGGGGGGCCGACCTGCGAGGCGCTTTTCTGGAGGGGGCGGATCTGACCGGCGCCCTGTACAATGCCCAAACCCGGCTGGATCCCACCTTTGACCCCCAGGCCCGCGGCATGGTCTTGGTGAAGCCATAACCCCCCTCTCCCCAAGGGAGAGGGGCTGGGGGTGAGGGCGCTTTATTTGGGATCCCCCCTTGGGCAGATTAAAACCAGCACCCCCTCGGCTGGGATCCCCTGCCATGACTTCCCCTGTCCGCGTTCTCATTGCCGACGATCATCCCCTCTTCCGGCTGGGGCTGAAGTTTGCCCTGCAAGCCCAAGGATTTGAGGTGGTGGCCGAAGCCGAGACGGGATCCCAGGCCGTCCACCATTGTCGCAGTTGCCCCATCGACGTAGCCATTTTGGATGTGCGCATGCCAGATGGGGATGGGATCGCCGCCTGCCAGCAAATCACCGAGCTGGGCCTGCCGGTGGTGGTGGTGATGATGACCACCTTTCAGGAGCCGGGTCTGATTGAGGCAGCCCGCCGCGCCGGGGCCAAAGGCTACCTTTCCAAAGAGACCGACCCGGCGGAATTGGCCCGCGTCATCCGGCAAATTGTGGCTGCTCCCCAGCAAGACTGGCTGCCCGCCCAACAAGAGCTGCCCAAGCTCACCCCCCGCGAGCTGTGTGTGCTGCAACTGATGAAAGAGGGCTTGGCCAACAAGCAGATTGCCCGCCGCCTGGGCCTGAGCATCGAAACCGTCAAAGAATACGCCAGCACCGCCTACCGCAAGCTGGATGCCAGCGACCGCGTCACCGCCCTCCTCAAGGCGCAACAACTGGGGATTTTGTGAAAGGATATTGAGGATTCTTAAGAATCTTGCAGAGAGGGGGCTGGCAGCTCCCCCCAGCGGTGGGGATGTCCGAAACTCCGGATCCCTTGCATACTGTTGCTATCTTGGCATCTGCCCAAGTGCCCCTTCTCACCTGCGTTATCTGAGATACGGCCATGTCTGCTCCTTCCCCGCTGCTGCTCAAACTTGTCTTGCGCCTGCTCAGCTCCTTGAAGGTAGAGGTGAAGCGGCGCCAGATGCGAGAGCGCGGTTTCGTCCTGCCGGTCGCTATCTTGATCGTGCTGGTCTTGAGCTTGGTGACGGTAGGGCTGCTGACCCGCTCTACCCAGCGCACCATCCAAACCCAGGTGGAGCGGGCGGAGCTGACCATTAGCCGGCAACTGAATGCTGCCATCGACCGGGCCAGGGCCAAGATCGACAACCTGATTCGGGATCGCCGCCTGCCCAACAGTGCCCCCACCGATGCCCAATTCACCTCTGCGCTGCTCAACGATGGCGCATTGGTGCCTGGGGAGCCCTCGGATCCCTATACCCTTCCCGATGAGCGGCGCTTTTTGCTGAACTACGGCGCCCTTGTTCCGGATCCCCAGGATCCCAGCCGACGAATCCAGGTGCGGCGGCAAGCCCCAGTCTGGTGGTTCTTGGTGGATACCGACAACAACGGGATCGACGACTCCGTTACCGCCTACACCATCCTGTACAACCGCCGAGCGCCGGTTATGGGGCAAACGAACCTCCAGGACTTTGAGGAAAACATCAGCGATACCGAGCGGGCGCGGCGGCTGCTGATCCGCAGTGGGCCACTGCAGGGTTCGGCCTTGGCGGGGTGTACCGATTCCCCTGTCAACCAAACCGCCAACCCCAACGTGGGGGATTGGTTCCAGGTTGGCTCTGCGTTGTACAAGCCCTTTCAAGTCTATGCCGTCACCTTGCCTATTGCGGGTGCCGACTCCACCACCCGTGCCATTTCGGCTTTGCAATTTCAGCAAGAGCGGCGGCGGGATCTGCTCAACAAGTGGGGAATTTTCAACCGCGGCGACGTGGAGTTTTTCTTTACTCCTGGCTACAACTGGAACGGTGCTATCTACGCAGGCGGTAGCCTTTTCTTCCGGTACACTGCCAACAACTTGTTCCGGGCTTTCACCATCAGCTCGGAGCAGTCTTGCTTCTACATGCCGCCGGAAAACTCCGAGATTACCGCCTTCGGAGAGTTGGTGGCAGGGGCCATTGGCTACGCCGGACAGGAGGCGAGCGATACATTGATCTTTGATGCCCACCCTGGGGTGGCGGATGTGCCGCCAAGTACGCCGCTTCCCCGCCTGAATAACCTCAATTTCGATTCGGTTCAAAACAACGCAGATCCTGAGATGGTAGCTCTGGATCCGCTGGAGCTACAGCTTTTTGGCCGCATTCGCACCCGCGGAATCTACGCCCAGGATCCAGCGGGATGGTCAGTCTCTCCAATTAATGTCAGGCGGAATTCAGCGAGTGGCCCACCAGGACGAGTTCAAGCAGGCGGCTTTCGGTCCGCTGCCGACCAGACCTGCCCGCCCTACGTGGACGATGTGTATCGGGCCGACAACCGCTTTGGCCCCAAGGCCAGCTATGACCGCCCACCGGTCGAACCTGACCCGCAGAGGGGCTGCGACGTGGACACCTTTGCGCAAAGGTATCGTCGTAGGGCCGGTGATCCCATTCCTGCTGATGCCAGGAACAACCAGAATGAGTCTTTGACCGAGGACAACCCACCCCCAGGCGCCCTTTCCGAGGTGGGCTTGGATGGCTACTGGGAGCGGCGGGCCCGTGTGGAGGGCTTGCGGGTAATTGTTGGGCAGCGGCTGGAACTAACCCGCACCGATTCTTTGCCTTTGCCTTTGGTGCCGCCCGGGGATCCCAACGATCCCACCAAGCTGCAGGCCATTTTCATCAGCAACGAGGCGCGGCAACGCCTAACGCTACGGGATAACCCAGCGGCGGTGCAGGCCACGGCCGTTTACCACTACAGCCACCGAGATGGGCGCTTCCCCATTGCTTGCCTGGCCACGGTAGCCCACCCCGGCTCTCCCTGGAGCTTGCAGCGGGCTTCCACTTTCCGGAACGGCCCCCAAAGCATCAACTTCTTTACCGGCGAGGGCACCAACGTTTGGGAATATGATCCCGGGCCGATGCGGGCTCGGCTAGCTCCGGGCACCTCCTTGTGGACAGCGCTCACCAACCTGGCCAATTTTGCCGGCGATCCCGATGGGGCCTATCCACCCAGACAGGAGCCAGGCCGCATTCATCCGGATCCGTTCATCACCGCCTTTGGCAACTTCTCCGAGCTGCGGCGGGTTATTGATATCGTCAACCGAGGCACCTCTGTTGACCAACTGAGCCTGGCCGACCAAACCACCCTGCAAACGGCAGGCTGCATGTTGGGCATGCTGGCCGACAACATCCTGCGCATTCGGGATGCCGCCAATGCTGGGGATCCAGGAGCTCGGATCCTTTGGAACGACATCCAAGCCAGCCGAGATGGGGACCGAGAAGCGGCCAACCGGTTTTATCTGCCGCTGCGCTACATCTTCCCGACCACCAGTTTCAACCAGACGGATACCCTGGAAACGGAGCGGCGCAGCGCTTACTCCTTCCTTCCGAGCACAGTCAGCTATCAGGCTGTAACCAACTTAAACGAGGTTGCTCTGGAGCCCCGTTCTGGAATTGGCAACTGGGCTTTGCCCCATGCCCTAGCCAATTGCACTGCTGCTGGCCCCAATAGCAACCAATTTGATCTCATTCGGATTGGCGACCAGTGCTACCGCGTGCCCTTTAAAGATTCCGTCTTTTACGATGGCCGCGAGGCGATGGCGGTGCGGGCCCTCAACATCGACCTGGCCCTGCTGACCAACAACGTCAACGGACAGGCCAGGGGGTTGATTAACGGGGACACTTGGCTGCCTGCCGGCATTGGCGAGAACCGAGAAGGGGGGATTTTCTACGCCTTCCGGGAAGATGCCGTGCGGGAAGATGCCATTGCCCGCCCACCCTTGGGCACTTTTGATAGCTACCTAACCAGCTGGCGCAACAGAAATGCCAGCAGTGACTATGCCAGCGGTGACTTGGGCAGCGCCGGTATTATGAACGCCGGTCAGCCAGGTCGCGGCACGGCCAATGGCCAAACGGTCTGGGATCCCCCTGTTTCCGATGCCGGACTTAGCCCTAAGCCGGTGGACTACTACGCGGATCCGGATCGGCGGCCCTATGGCTTCCGGCTGCGCAATGGAGCAAGGCTGGCCCGCAGCGGGTTTAACCTCGATGAAGCTGTCTTTGGTCTCTCCTTTGTTTCTGATAACCCCGTCTACATCCAAGGGGACTTCAACCTGCATCAGACGGGGGACGGGCAGCGGCTGGAGGAGTTCAAAACTCTCCTTGAGTTCGACCCGCAAACTGGCCTCTACAGAAACTTCTACGGGCGGCTCCGGAGGGATGAAGACCGGCGCTTTGCCCGGGCGGCGGAGGATCTCTGGCGGCCCAGCGAGGTCTTGGGCGACTCGGTGAACATTCTCTCTGCCGACTTCTGCGATGGCAGCATTGATGATGCCTTTGTCCAGGATGGCACCCTCAATGGCGGCGGCGTTAACTACAACCCCGGGCAGGACTACGACGGTGGGCGGGCCTCAGCCCCTCGGCGGTGGGATTACTACGGCTGTCTCAGGGGTGAGAACGGCAGGGATAACCTGGGATTCAACACCTCCTTCCTCAACCAAGCGCTGGTAATCCGCGGCAACAACTGGCCGGCTCCGGATCCCAACAGAGATGGTGCTGGGGTTCTGCGCTTCGACAACACGAACGGGGCCCAGAACCTGGGCGACAACCTCAACCAGCCGGGTTGGCCGGATGTGTTTGCCCGCGACACCATTCTGGCTCCCTTCAACAACGCCGATTCGGATCCCAATAACGATGACAGAACGGCGGGCGGTGGCGTGCCGGCAGTGCGGCCCTTGCGGGCACCCGATGTGGGCTATGCCAACTTCGGCACCCGCATCTCCGCTTTGGGCAACCCGGTGCTGGATACCTCCCGCTGGGTGCTGGTGGCTCCGCTGGGACCCTGCCCGGATCCCGGCGGCTCTGGGTTGCTGGCCGAGTACTACAACGGCTGGCTGACTAGCCCGAGAGACCAGTACGAACGCAACACAGGGTTTGCCACGAACGGGACTGTGGGCCCTCTGCTCTCAGGGGCTCAAGATCGCAACCTGCCCTACCTGCGGGCAGTGCGCTGGCCGGATCCGATATTCCCCGTCGACTGGGAACCGATGCCGGACACCATCGGCCAGTACAACAACGGCTACACCAGCAGTGCGCCCACGTGTAATCCAAATGGGAGCGGTGGGCAGCGCTGGGCCTGCGTGCGCGATGCTATCAGTAATGCGGATGGCACCGTCAATCCGAGCAGCTTTGCCCGCAGCGGCCCTGGTTTCCCCTCGTGGGGCGGCTTCCAGTACTTTTTCGGCAGCAGCACATCGCTGAACTCCAACTCTCCCTTTAAGCGGCGGCTGTATAATAGCACCCCTGCTTGCAACGCCACGCTGATTGATACTATTTTTCAGCCACCCCTCACCATCCTGCAGCCCCTTTGCCGCCTGTCGGTGCCGATTCTCTCGCCGCCGAATCCTTGGGAGCCTCGGCCACCTTTCAACCCGCCTGATCCCAGGCCTGATCGGCGGGATCGCGGCGACTGGTTCTGGATGCCCAGTTGCGGAGAGCCGGACGGCAACAACGGCCTGCCGGACGCGCCCATCGATGCGGATGATATCGGCTATTCCTATAAGCCTGTCGGCAACCCTCGCATTGGATACAGGCTCCTCCCCAACGGAGAAGGAACTAGCGAGCTCGTATTCAACAACCCCAACCAGTTCAACTTCCTGCGCTCCTGCTGGCGGCGCAGAAGCGGTGGATCCGGCAGCGGCAACAACAACGGCAACGACTTCTTCGTCGTTCGCTGGGTAGGGGAGATCTATCCGCGCTGGCCGGGCCTGCAGAGCTACCGCATCCTCGATGCCGATGATGGCGTGCGGTTGATCATCCGGCGCAACCCCGGCTACACCCCTCCCAACCCCGCGGAGCCAGCCACCTTCATCAACCGCGGAGTTTGGAACGGCACTCCCCTCAACCTAGGGCCGGACGCGGCAGGGGCCGAAGCCTGGCAGGATAGCGGCAGCAACATGGTCACCCTGCGCTTGGAGCTGGAGTGCGCGCCTGCAGAAGGGCCTTCTCCTTACCTCGTGGAGATCCAGACCTATGAAAATAGCGGCAACGCTCGCGTGCGCTTTGCCACTCGCGATGACAGCGATCTAGAAAACTACGACCTGCGCTACCTAAAGCCGCTGCCGCCGGTCAACAAGCCATGCCAGCCGGATCCTCAGAAGGCTCTTGAGTCTAACCAGGCGCATTGCAAGACCTGCGATCCCATCTGGGATCGCCCCTGCCCGACCGATATCTGTCGGCCTGTAACCATTACCCAAACAGCAACGTTGCCTGCTGGCTGCACAGGCGAGCCACCACCACCTCGACGGGTTACCTGCCAACCTCCAGGTGCTAGCTGCGGTGCTTGGTCTGAATGGACTCCTCCTTGCACCTTGGCCAACGGTGGCACCAGAGTCACCCAAACTCGCAGACGCACCTGCACAGCTTGCGGAACCAGCTACGACGAGACGCAATCCCAGACGGTCGACTGCCGGCAGACCTGCAACTACAACTGGGGGCCTTGGACGCCGGCCAGTTGCGATGAGGTCATCAACCAGATCGACTGCGGCACAGTCAAAACGTTTGACCAAAGCAAGACAGGCTACCTCATTGCCGACACTAGCAGCCCAAGCTGCCCAGCCACCAAAACGGAGACGATACCTTCAGGCTTAAGATGTCAACGCAATTGCGGGCCGGCAACTTTTGCCCCAGAAGCTCCCCCCAAGAGCCCTCTGGGCGAGTGGCTAGCCGTTAAGCCCAACACGGTGGAGCTGCGACCTGCTCAGGAAGTGCAGGCGGATCCGGAGCTCGAGACAGTCAGCGTGCACAGTGTGGCCAAGGCTTCTACTGAAGGTGTAACCATCGCCCTGGAGCCGCAGCTCTCGCCAGTGCTAGAGGTGAAAGCAGGGGTGCCCAAGCCGCCCAAGTGGCCCAGCCCTGCTGAGGCTTTGCAAGCGGCCTTTAACTGGATGTTTGGCGAGCCAGCTTATGCCGCCCGCAATGGCCTGAAGGGCAACTTGCCCTCTCAGATTGCAAATCCTAGCAAGGAGCCTGGCATCCGCCCTGCTGAGAGGACCAGCTCCAAGATTTCTGGAAATCCTGGTGTGGGTAGCCCTGACTGGGCACGGCAATTGCGGCGGCAACTGCTCAACAAGGACGGAGAAATTCGCTGTGGCGATGAACAGGTCAATCCCTCAGACGGTGGCTTCTGGGTGCCCGGAGTGTTCCGCCCCAACTTCAACGACCGCTTCCGCTACGAGGCCTACACCGCCGCTAGCCGCCCCAGCACGTTGCGCTTTGAGGACAAAAACGGCAACAGTCATGAGATTCGAGATCGGGATCCGCTGTTTGGGCTGGACTTAGATCCTGGAAGGCAAGGACTAGAAATCCAGCCCCAAATGGTGTTGAACCCCTACGCTTGGGTAAACGAAGGTGACACTCAGAACTACTCCCCAAGCTCCAACTATCTTGGCGGTTACTACATTGACACCAAGGGGAGCGAAGATATCCGCAATGGCCTCTGCTTCTACGTCAAGCCCAACGGCAGCACCATCCAGGTGCAAATTGACTTCAACGGTGGCGCAGGTGGCAGTAATGACGACTTGAAGTGGGTGGATGTGGAGCCCTTCACCCTGGACCTGAACAAGCCCACCACTGGCTTTGCTAGGGACAACCCAGTGCTAGGGGTGATCCTGGATGAAGTAACCCGCCGGCCTATTCCCATTCCCCGCTTCCAAGAGCTGGCCTCAGCGGATGTGAACCAGCGCCGCCGCAACGACACTGGCGAAAACAACCATCAACTGCAGCCAGCTAGGGAAACGCGGGTGAACGCCACTGCCATCAGCGGTACCCTGCCCTCGCGGCTGCATCAAACTGCCGGCGGCATGCATAACTTCCTGCGGCTCAACGAGCTGTGGAGAAATACCAACCTCTTCTTCAGCGGCTCGATGATCCAGCTCAACTACAGCACCTACGCCACCGGCCCCTTCCTGCAGCACAGCTTTGAGCCACCCGATCTGGTAGACGATCCAACCTTTGTGCGGGGCTTCGACTACTACTTCCCGCCCAATCGCCGCTTCGGCTATGACGTGGGCTTGCAAATTGCCCGCCGCCCCGGCCCTGTGTCGTCCCGCTTCCAATTCCCCTCCAATGCCCGCACTGAGTTCTTGCGGGAGTTGGATCCTCAGGATCCGTATGTGCGGCGGCTGCGCTGCGGGCTGCAAGCTCAGCCAGATGTGCCCCTGCAGGCGGCTGCTCGGATTGGAGGCTGCAACGAATTCGACTGATATTGACTTCCCATGCTAGGGGTAGATTCAAGGTAGGCAGATCTGGGCGAGCGCTGGAGGGGATATGAAAAGGTGGCGGCTTTTGCGGCAGCAATTGGAAGCAGAAGGCTTCACGCTCATTGAGGTCTTGGCCTCGGTGGTCATCGTGGCTTTGGCTATGGCCGCTCTTGCTCCTGCTCTCACCCTGATCGCCTACCGGCGGGCCATGACGGAGCGGATAGAAGTGGCCAATCAACTGGCCCGAGCCGAGGTAGATCGCATTCGCACTCTGGTTGACCTGGAGCTGGCCGCTAACCCAGCTGCTTTCCAG
Source organism: Synechococcus sp. R6-5 (assembly GCF_047461775.1). Taxonomy (NCBI): domain Bacteria; kingdom Bacillati; phylum Cyanobacteriota; class Cyanophyceae; order Synechococcales; family Synechococcaceae; genus Synechococcus; species Synechococcus sp. R6-5. The sequence goes on along the minus strand of NZ_JANSHV010000062.1, from coordinate 8,655 downwards.
AACCCGGCTCAGTTGGCTCGTCTGCCCAGGATTGGAGCAAGCCCCTTGGCCAATACCCCTCCTCCTGCTGATATGGACAACCCCGGCCCCAACTACTCCATTCGTTTGGCTGAAGTTCAGGTGCCGGGGCGAAACCCCGAGGTCTATGTCATCCAAACCTTTCGGGATAGTGGCGGGGAATGCATCGACCGACGCAACAACACCGTCATCTCAGGGGTTCCCTGCTCCTTCTTTTTGGGGGTGAGGGTGTACCACCGCTTTTCTTTTGATCCAAACACTCGGCAAGCTCTTCCTGGCCTGCGCGCTGAGACGGTCTCCGCCAATCAGAACTTGGCCAATGCCGATGTGTGGCTCTTTCCCATGGCCAGCTCGATTGTAGAAGTCAACCTGGCTGCCAATTTGGGGGATGTTTGCCGGGCCGTTTTGGCCGATGTTCAAGCTAGGGGTGGGATCCCGACCAACAACTGCAATGCCTTCCCGCTGCCCAGCCCAAGCCCTACCTCGCTTTGAAGCGACGGGTAAGCTCCTCCTGCAGGCTCACAAAAAGGTGGTGTTTTCCTATGTTCAAGGTTTTTCGCCACAGGGTTTACCAGAGTGCGGGGTTTACCCTCATCGAGCTTTTGGTGTCGCTGGTGGTAGCCTCGATCTTTCTGCTGGCCACCGGCATGATCGTTATCGAAACCATGCGGCTGGATCGGGAAGAGACAGGGCGCACCCAGGTGCAGGCGGAGCTGACCCAAGCCATGGAATACATCCAGCAGGATTTGGCGGAGGCTCTTTACATTTACAACGACACTGAGCAGAACCCACAGCAATCTGATCGACTTGGGGACGGGATCCCGGATGTCATTCAGCGGCTCTACGCGCCGGGCTGGATCCGCCGACCCATTGACGCTATCCCGGTTGTTGCCTTTTGGAAGTTGGAGCCGATCCCGCAGGGATGCTACGCGGGCAACCCCACCTTGCAAGATATTCGAAGAGGCAATGCTACCCTACCAGACCAGCCACCTCCCGAGTTTCCGCGCGATCAGGACGGTAGAAATGCGGATTGGGACACTCTTGTCAGCCGCCGCGGCATCTACACCCTGGTGGTGTACTACCTACGCCGCAACTACAACAACGCCGGCAACCCAACGGGGCGCACTCCCTGGGAAGGCAACGCGCGGATCGACCGTTTTGAGTTGCGACCCTTCAACACTGAGGGTCAAAATAACTGCGCCGGTCGCAGCCCGTTCTTTGTTGAGGATCCCGATCCGTTCCGAGATGGTTTCCTTGCTTGGCCTTCCGAGCAAGCTCGAGCGCGCCAAATCCCCTTTGCCGGCAGGGCAGATGGCCCCCGCCTGACAACTCTGGTCTCCAACATCTTCAGCAGCCGGCAGGGCAGCCCGCAGGTTGCCCCCCCTTGCCCGCAGGGCTATGCCTTTGGAGGGGGCAAGCCCGACATAGTCGCTTTCTCAGGCCTAGAGGTCAATCAAAACGACGTGGGCTTCTATGTCTGCGTGCGGCAAAGCGTCGGCGCTGACCGACCGCAGGATGTGATCATCAACATCACCGCCACGGCCATGGAGCGGGCCAACCCTGGCCTTTTCCGTCGCTACATCCGAAATGCCACCAGCGTCGATATCTCAGAGGTGTCGCGCTACTTGCTGCCAATGCAAACACAGGTTCTTGCCCGCGGTGTTATCAACCGTCCGCTCTCCTAGGGGGAATGTCCACCATGTTGGCCTTGGAGAAAAAAGCAATTGGCCGAGCTCAGCCTTTTCGATCCCGGGGCTTTACGCTGACAGAAGTCCTAGCGGTGGTGGTCATCATCGGCATCTTGGCTGTGCTGGCCGTTCCCTCTGGGATCAACATCTGGGCGCGGATCCAGCTTGAGGATGCGCAGAACAGGGTGGAGCGAGCCTTGCGCACTGCCCGCACTAACGCCAGAGCCTCTCTCCAGGGCCGCGCTTGGGTGGTCGGGATCGATAACTCAGATCCCAATGTCCCCACGCTGGTGATCCAGGACGAGGAGGGCCTTTGCGATGAGCCCACCCCTTGCCAGTGGGTGCGCCTGAATAATTTTGTTACTGTCAGCAACACCTTCAACGGCGGAAGGGCCGTTTTCGACTCGGAGGGGCGGGCGCGTCAGTTGGGGCGCTTTGTCGTCAGCAGCACCTACTCCCAAGGCGAGAACCGCTGCGTGGTGGTGAGCACGTTGATCGGCACCCTGCGCAAGGACAACAACCCCGAGTGTGGCAACGTGGCCAACGAGCCGGAGGAGGTCTAGTTGGGGTAGGATAGGCAGGCTGCCGATCCCGGTCCATTGCCCTCACCCCCAGCCCCTCTCCCTTTGGGAGAGGGGGGTTGTCTAGGTTCACAGGTTATGGTCTCCTCAACTCTTGAAGCTCCGGAAAAAGTCTTCCCCTGGCACGCTCGGCAGCCGGCTCTGTTGGTGCTGGCCGATGGCACCGCCTTCCCCGGCTGGTCGTTTGGGGCGCCAGGCACGGCGGTGGGCGAGGTGGTGTTCAACACGGGCATGACCGGCTACCAGGAGGTGATTACCGATCCAAGCTATCGGGGGCAGTTGATCACGTTCACCTGCCCGGAGTTGGGGAACACCGGGATCAACGAGCTGGATCAGGAGTCGGCCCGGCCCCAGGCCGCCGGGATCATCGCCCGCAACGTGTCGCGCCTGGCCAGCTCCTGGCGGGCCACAGGAACCCTGCCTGAATATCTAAAAGGGCACGGGATCCCGGGCATTGCTGGGGTAGATACGCGGGCTTTGGCGCGGCGGCTGCGCTCCCAGGGGGTGATGAACGGGGCCCTTTCCACGGAGACTTTGGATCCCCAGGTTTTGTTGGAGCGGGTGCGCCTAGCTCCTTCCATGCAGGGGTTGAGCTTGGTGGCAGAGGTTACCACTCCTCAACCCTACGAGTGGCTGGAGCCTACGCCTGCCGATTGGGACTATGGCCGCAGCCAAGGGATCCCGATTCCGGAGCCGCCCCTGCGGGTGGTGGCCCTGGATTTTGGCATCAAACGCAACATCTTGCGCCGCCTCACCCGCTACGGCTGTCGCGTCATGGTGTTGCCGGCCAATGCCAGCCCGGAGCAGATTTTGAGTTACAACCCCGATGGGATCTTCCTCTCCAATGGGCCAGGGGATCCCGCCGCTGAGACGACTGCCATCCGCACCACGCAAGCGCTGCTGCAAACCGGGAAGCCCCTATTTGGGATTTGCCTGGGCCATCAGATCCTCAGCTTGGCCCTGGGGGGATCCACCTACAAGCTCAAGTTTGGCCATCGGGGCCTCAACCATCCCTGTGGGCTGGACAAGCAAGTGGAGATCACCAGCCAAAACCACGGATTTGCGGTGGATGCCGACTCGATCCCTGCCGATGGGGTGGTAATCACCTACCTCAACTTGAATGACCGTACCGTGGCCGGGATCCGCCACCGTCACCTGCCCCTGTTTTCTGTGCAGTATCACCCGGAGGCCAGCCCCGGCCCCCACGACGCCGATCACCTCTTCCGCGAGTTCGTGGAGCTGATGCTGCAGCACCGCTCCCGTTAGCCTCACCCCCGGCTTTTTTCCCTCAGGGCCAGGGCGGCGCGGGCTTCTTCTCGGTCGTCGAAGTGAATCTTCTCGGTGCCCAGGATCTGGTAGTCCTCATGGCCTTTGCCGGCAATGACCACCGTATCCCCTGGCTGGGCTGCGAGGATGGCCAGGCGAATGGCCTGCCGCCGATCCACCTCCACCGCCCTGGGGGATCCAGGGATCCCGGCCAAAATATCCCGTAGGATCTGCTGGGGATCTTCGGTGCGGGGGTTGTCGGAGGTAACGATCACCTGATCGGCCCAGGTGGCGGCAATGCGGCCCATCTGCGGTCGTTTGCCCCGATCCCGATCCCCGCCACAGCCAAAGACGCAGATAAGTTGCCCTTGCACCTGGGATCGCAGGGCCTTGAGCAGGTTTTCCAGGCCGTCGGGGGTGTGGGCGTAGTCCACAACTACCGCGATATCCTGCCCCGGCAGGGTCACCCGCTCCATCCGCCCCGGTACGCCCGGAAAGTGGGGCAGGGCCGACTGGATGATCTCGACAGGGATCCCCAAGTGCAGGGCTACCCCCACCGCCGCCAGCAGGTTGGCCAGGTTAAAGGATCCCACCAGGGGGGCTGCCACGGCAAAGGCGCCAGAGGGGGTGTGGAGCGTCGCCTGTAAGCCGTTGGGGTGCAATTGAACGTTGCTGGGCCAGAGGCCGGGGATCCCTTCCAGAGGCTGCAGCGAGTAGGCCCAGGGCTGCAGATCGGGCCGAATGGCTTGCAAGAGCCGCCGTCCCCCAGCATCGTCGGCGTTGATCACCGCCCGCCCTTGGAGATACTCCTGTCGGAAGAGGGTGGCTTTGGCCTGCCAGTAGTTCTCCAGCGTCTGGTGAAAGTCCAGGTGATCCTGGGTAAGGTTGGTCCAGACGGCAGCGGCAAAGGAACACCCCCACACTCGATCTTGAGCCAATGCGTGAGAGCTCACTTCCATCACGGCCACCTCTGCCCCGACTTGGTGGGCCTGCCGCAGGCTGCGCTGCAGCTCTAGGGGAAAAAGGGTGGTGTGGGGAGCAACTTCGCTGTGGCCCGGCCAGCGGTTGTACAGAGTGCCCAGCAAAGCCGCGGAGCGGCCGGCAGCCTGCACCAAATGTTCAATGAGATGGGTGGTGGTGGTTTTGCCATTGGTGCCCGTTACCCCCACCAAGGTCAGTTGACGGGCGGGAAAACCATAGAAAGCCGCCGCCACCTGGGCCACGGCCCTGTTCAGGCTGGCGCGAGGCAAAACCAGGACGGGCTGACTTCCCCATCCAGCCTCTCCGCTGACGCTCTCCCACGCCTCTTGGGAAATGAGGGCCGCCACTGCCCCTGCCGCCAGGGCTTGGGCCACGAAGCTACCTCCATCCACGCGGGATCCCGGCATCCCCAAGAAGAGATCCCCCGGCTGTACCTGGCGAGAGTCGGCACAGAGGCCCCAGACCTGCACCCCCTCCAGGGATCCCTGGGCCAATCGGGGCTGGATCCCGGCTTGGCTGAGCAATTCCCACAGAGGGCGCTCCGCACCCCTAGCGCGAACAATCCCAACAGTCTCCATTCCACCACTCCTCCCTGCTTTGCAGCTTACGGTAGCCGCTCAACCCCCTTTCCGACCAGAGCGCCAGCGAGATCCCCTCTTTACCTTGGGAGAGGAGCCAGGGGTGAAGAAATCAGGCCAGTATCTCCTCCAGCTTTTGCTTGGCCCACAGAGAAGCGTAGAGGCCCTTCTCGTCCGCCAGCAATTCGGCATGGGATCCCTTCTGCACGAGGCGGCCCTGGTCCATCACCCAAATCTGATCGGCCTCCACCGCAGCCGTGAGGCGATGGGTGATGAAGATCACCGTTTTCTGGGCCGTGGTCTGGCGCAGATGGCGAAGAATGGCCTGAGCCGTCTGATTGTCCACGCTGGAGAGAGAGTCATCCAGGATCAAGATGGGAGCATCCACCAGCAAAGCCCGGGCCAAGGCCACCCGCTGTCGCTGGCCACCGGAGAGGGTAATGCCCCGCTCTCCCACCAGAGTGTCGTAGCCCTTGGGAAAGTTGAGGATCTCGGCGTGGATGTGGGCGGCTTTGGCCACCCATTCCACCTCCCAATCTTCGGCATCCGGCTTGCCGTAGCGAATGTTATCCCGGACCGTGGCGCTGAACAGGAAGCTCTCCTGGGGCACATAGGCAATGGCCCGCCGCAGGGATCCCAGTTGAATCTGGGTGATATCCTGCCCATCCAAAAACAGTTGCCCCGGCTGGATCTCCAGCAGCCGAGGCAGGGCATTGGCCAGGGTGGACTTGCCCGCCCCAATGGGCCCTACCACCGCCACCATCTGGCCCGGTTCTATGCAAAAGTGCAAATCCTCTAGAGCCGGAGCTGCCGCAGGGCCGGCGAAGGCAAACGCGAGACCTCTGGCCTCGAGGCGACCCTGCACCTTTTCCAGCGGCAGCGGCAGAGCCGCGGGGGCGTCACAGATGGTGGGCTGCACCCTCAGCAGGGCGTCGATCCGCTCCAAGCTGACCTGCCCCCGCTGGTAGGCCGTGATGGTGAAGCCCAGCAGGGCGGTGGGAAATACCAACCGTTCCACGTAGAGGGTGAGGGCCGAAAAATCCCCGATGGTCAGCGTCCCTGCTGCAATTTGCGGCCCCCCCACCGCCAGCAGTAGCAACAAGCTTAGGCTGACCAGCGCCACCAAAGAAGGGAAAAGCAAGTTGCGAGTGAGGGCCAAGCGCAAATTGGCCTGCAGCAGCCGCTGGTTCTGGCGGCGAAACTCCCGCTGCTCGTGCTGTTCCTGGCTGTACACCTTGATCAGGGCAATGCCGTTCAGGTCCTCTTGAATGAGATCGCTCAGATCCGCCAACTCCTGCTGCACCTGGAGCTGCTCCTGCTGCAGGCGGTTGCTGCTCAACTTCACCAGCACCAACATCACCGGAAACACCGACAGCGCCAAGGTGCTCAGACGGGGCTCGATGCCAAACATGGCGGGCAAGGTGGTGGCATAGGCAAAGATCGTGTTGGCCAAATTGAGTAGGGCGAACCCCAACAGGCGGCGGATGTTTTCCACATCGCTGGTGATGCAGGTGAGAATGTCCCCGATGGTCTGCTGGGCAAAGTAGGAAGGCTGCAGGGTGAGCAAATGCTCGAAGATGGCTTGCTTGAGGTGAAACTCCACCTGCCGTCCCACCCCAAACATCCACACCCGCGAGGCAATGCGAATGCCCATCATCAGGCTGGAGACGACCAGCACCGTTAGGGCGTAAAGGGCAATGCGCCGGGCCGACAAAGTGGCCAGGTTCTGGCTCAGGTCATCGATGACCAGCTTGACGTACCAGGGCAGGAACACCCCCAGGCCATTGACCAGGAGCAGGGATCCAATGCCCAACCCCACCTGTCGTCGATAGGGGCGCAGATAATGGGCCAACTGTCGGAGATGGGATCCCGATCCGGTCACTCACTTGCTCCCTGCATCCTCTCCCACTCTAGCGCTCAGCCGGATCCCCCCGGTAGGGATCAGACCAGAACCTGAGCCGGGGCTTGCTGGGCCAGTTGCGCCGTTTCCCGCCGCGCCCAGGCATCCGCCTGCAAAATATCCTCCAGGCTGGGATCGGCGATAACTTGATGCCGCTCACAAACCCGCTCCAAGAGACGGGGAATATCCAAAAAACGGATGCGCTCCTGCAAGAACAGGGCCACCGCCGCTTCGTTGGCCGCATTCAACACTGCCGGCAGCGTTCCCCCCCTCCGTCCAGCGGCATAGGCCAACTCCATGCAGGGGTACTTGCGGTGATCCGGAGCCTTAAAGGTGAGGGATCCCAGCTTGACCAAATCGAGGGGATCCCAGGGGGTGGCCAGGCGTTCCGGCCAACTGAGGCCGTAGAGGATGGGCAGGTGCATGTCCGGCCAGCCCAACTGGGCCAGAACCGAGGTATCGGCCAGCTCGATCAGGGAGTGGACAATGCTCTGCGGGTGGATGAGGATGTCGATGTGGTCGTAGTCCAGGCCGAAGAGCCAGTGGGCCTCGATCACCTCCAGGCCCTTGTTCATTAGGGTAGCCGAGTCGATGGTGATTTTGCGCCCCATCACCCAATTGGGATGCTTGAGGGCATCGGCCAGGGTGACCTGATCCAATTTTTCGGCAGGCCAATCCCGAAAGGCGCCACCCGAGGCAGTCAACAGGATTCTTCGCAGGGATCCCGCGGGCACCCCCTGTAAACACTGGAAAATGGCCGAATGCTCAGAGTCGACGGGGATCAGGTTCACCCCGTACTGCCGCACCAAGGGCAGCACCACCGGCCCCCCTGCCACCAGGGTTTCTTTGTTGGCCAGGGCAATGTCTTTGCCGGCACGGATGGCCGCCAGGGTTGGCAACAAACCGGCGCAGCCGACGATCCCCGTCACCACCCGCTGGGCCGCCGGGTGAGCCGCCACCTGACACAGCCCCTCCGTTCCGGCCACCAACTCCGGCAGCGGTCGGATCCCCGTCAGCAGCGACCGCAGCTCCGGCAGCAGCTCCTCCCGGCCAATGGCAACCATCTGGGGCCGAAACCGCCGCACCTGCTCGGCCAAGAGGGCGACGTTGCTGTAGCTGGTCAGGCCAACAACCTGAAAACGCTCTGGATACTGGGCCACCAAGTCCAGAGTTTGGGTGCCAATCGAGCCGGTGGAGCCGAGCAAGGTGATGGCTTGCATAAAGGATCCCTTTACCCCTGAAAGAGCGTGACGTCCTCCCAACGCAGACTTCCCCTCGCGCAACTTGCCCAAGGACTCCGTCCCGCTATTGCGAACGGCCCCACCTCGCGTTCGGGGATCCCTGCCTCACGCCCCTTCATCTTATTCTTATCTGGTTCTGATCTGGAATCTGTGTGCTCCCTCCGATCCCCGACAGCGGGATCCTATGCGGCTGTGGGGTCCGCGATGCCCCCCTTCCCCAGATTTTGGTTTCAAACCTTTCCCGACTGAGAACGCAGCCACTGGCTGAGCAGCGCCTCGATCAGCTCCGAAAGATCTTGATCCGATTCCAACAGGATGCGCTTCACGGCTCGGTGAGTCTCTTTGGGGATTTGACATACTCCCCTGCCTAAAGACAGGGGATTCTGGTTCCTGGTTCTGCGA
>NZ_JANSHV010000061.1:0-5528 GCF_047461775.1 Synechococcus sp. R6-5 | reverse complement strand
GGGCCTCCGGCCCGCTGGCGCGAACGGTGAGTCCACCCTCTCTTCTGGCCGAGAAAGCGGGCAGCCACGATCATAGGAGAATTTCTCTCCAGAGACTCTCAAAGCAGCTAGTCTAGGCAATGATTTTGAATAAATCAGAGCCCATGATGAACACCGCCGAAGCCCTTCAGATTCTCAACCTTCCGCCCGATGCAACCGAGCGGCAGATCCGGGGGCGACTGTTTCAGGAATACCAAACCCTCAGTACTGCCCTCGCAGAACTGGAGGACGAGCGACAAAGACCCTTGCTAGAGGCGCAACTGGCGCGGCTGAATGAGGCGCGGGATGTATTGCTCAGCGGGGGATCCCAGGCTGAGAAGGGTTTGTCTTGGGTCAGCCCAGAGGACTTGCCCCCCCAGGTGATTGTGCTGCTTTACCAAGCCAATGGGCAGGAGGGAATCTGCACGCGCCAGGTTGGGGGTCAAGATATCGTCATTGCTTTTGAGAGCTCGTTTGCGGCAAGAAAATATGCGCAGCGGTTGGCTCAACAGGGACTGCCCAAGCCCGTGGCAGAACGCTTTGACACGCAGGAGATCGTCGATTTTTGCCGCAGCGGAGGGTATGGGTTGATGGTGGTTCCGGCCAGCGAAACGCTGGAGCCCCTACAAGAAAGCACGGAAGCTGCCCGTGATTGGCAGGGCAGGTCTTGATGCCGTTTGGCCTCGATCCACTTGCGTTAAGGGTGCCCTCGATGATTAGTGTGGAACCGATCTCTGTGGACGAGTTTCGCCAGCTCATGGCCGCCGATCTGGACGCTTGCTGCGAGGCCTTTGATTTGCGGGCGGAGTACCTGCGTCTGCAGCAACAGCGGCTACGCTCCTGGGGCATGCTGGCCTTTGGTTTGATAGCAATAGCCTTGGTCATCTTCTTGGGGATGCGGGATCCCGGCTCTTGGGTGTCCTATACCGCGGCTGCCGGGATCCTACTGCTGCTCCTGTTGGGGATCCTGAGAGCCAACTTGCGCTTGGGAAAAAGCCTGCATCGCATCCGGCAGCGTTGGCAGGAAGCCCATCTGCTCAACAGCACCCCCGAGGTGATGAAGTTTGCCACCGATCTGGCCCGCAAAGTAAAAGACTACAACCACTGGGTCAACGAGCTCCAACAATCCCTGCAGGGGGGGCAGCATTGGCGGGATTTTCGGCAACTCAGTGAGGCTGAGCAAAAGTACATCCAGTCGCTGTTTTTGCAGGTGCGGGCCCAACTGGTGATGGCCCTACAGGTGTGCCGAGCTTTAGTCGAGGATCCACAAGCCTCTGTGGCTCAGTATCTCAACCAAATGGTTGCCCGGGATCAGCAACTGCTGGAGCAGTTTACCGCCAAAAACCTGACCGCCAACCGCTACGTGACCTTGGCTCGCCAGCTATCTGTGCTGGAGGAAGATTTGCAAGCCCAGCTCAGAGCTTTGGGATCCCGATGATACCCTGTTGGAGGTGTCCAGCAGCGTACTCATGGGCAGTAGAGGCACTCGAAAATTGTACGGCCTGTTGCTTGCCGGCGGACTGGGCTTGCTGGGATGCGGGGATCCGAATGTACCTCTGACCCAACCGCCCCCCGATGCTTTTCGGGTTAGCACCCCACGGCCACCGCGCCTAGATCTGTACCCCACCCCACCACCCACGCCAACTCCTACGCCGACACCACCCCCCAGCTTGCTGGAGATCACGGCCCGTTGGTTGGGGATCCCTTGGCCGCCCCAAGAGACCAGCCTGGTGAGATTGAGCGCCCGTTTCCTGGAGATCCCCCTACCTCCCAAGCCCCGCCGCTCCGCCAGCCCCTCACCTCAGCCTTCCCCCAGTTCGGAAAGAGAAGAGAGAAAGCAGCAAGGCCGCGAAACCTAGTCCGCACCCCTGGCCTCTGGGGATTTAGGCGCCTACGGTCGCCGGCTCCGTTTCTCGAACGCGCAGCTTTTCACAGGGGATGGTGTCTGCCAGAATGGAGCTGGCCATCATGCCCGTGTGAATCTCTAGCTTGGCTCCAGGCACCGCTTCAAAGAGCAGCCGCTGGCCTGGAAAGACCACCCGCTCAAAGTACCAGTTTTCGATATTCGTGATGCGAACCACCTGAATGGAGCTGGTCGCATTGATGTAGCTACAGGTTATTCGCTCTGCTCGTTTTTTATCGGGGATTGCATCGAGTGTTTGCATAATTCAGATTACCAGCCCACGTTGCTCAGCCTACCATCTACCCTAACACCGTCTGGGGATCACTGCGGTAGTCTGCGATACGGCGATCCCAACTGGCAGAAATCAATCCTGGAAAAAATAACTTCTGTATTTTACCTTACTGTTTCGATTTCCAAGAGGGTTCTGCAATTCGAGGAAGATTTGAATTAGGATTTTTCCCCAATATGGGACAATTTCTCATAGAAAATCTCCACAGAGTAGTAGTCAGGATTACATTTTTCCGTTCCCTTGGAGTTTGGGGATCAGGGCTCTTGGATCCTCGATCCCGTCGTCGGCTGCGGCGAGGATTGGCCGGGATCCCAGTTCAGGCCCTCCACCCGCAGCTCCAGAGCCCCCGACTGGCGCACCGGATTGTACTGCAGGCTAAAGCCATAGGTGCGGCGGTCGTAGCCCAGGCGATAGACGACATCCACCTGCTGGCCCGACTGCAAATCTACCGTTGTCTCTGCCCCTACCCGCAGCGGGCCGTACAGTTGTTGCAAAAAGCCCAGGACGAGCTGTTCCCGCGTGGTGATGCGGTCGAACAAAAATGGCGAGGCTCCGGCCAAAAAACCGTTGGAGTAGGTCACCCTCAGGTTGGTGTAGTCGAAGGTATCGGCCACAAAAGCCCCAATCACCGCATCAATGCCAATACTGCCGGCAGTATAGCTCTGGGCTCGGCCATTGGAGTAAAAAGACTGGCTGCTGCTCACACCGGTGCTGAGCCAGATCCCTTGCTCGATGGGCAGAGCGGAAAAGCGGGGTGGGGGATCCGCCGCCGTCTTGGGAGGGCTCCAGAGGGGAAAGGAGCGATTCAAGGTTGCCCCCAGTTGCAGGCGGGAGAGCTGAATGCGGTCGGTGGTGTTGGCTAAGGCCAACTCCGGATCCGTGTCGATTTCATCCGGCTGCCCCAAGGCATCAATGTAGTCGACGGCTATGCGGTAGCTGAGATCCAAGCCGGTATTCCCTAGGCGCAGGGTGGGTGAGCGGTAGCTGGCACCGAGGCGGTTTTCCACAATTTGAAACCCCAGGCGACCGCTGAAGAAGCGTTCCCGATAGGCGTAGGTGTAGGCGACTTCTCCACCATCGCCGGTGGTGATGCGGTGTTCGACCTGGGCTCGCAAGCGCTGAGCAAACTCCTGGAAGACGATCCCCCGCAGCTCGGCAAACAGGGAGGTTTGGGCATTCGCCTCCGGTTGCCGCCAACGCAAATCGGCCCGCAGCCCGATCCCATCCAAAAGGCCCTGCTCACTGCCCCAAAGACGTTGTGGATACAGTTGCGGGGAGAGCACCAAGCTCACGTTGGGATCCCGCAGCAGCTCGATGTTGGACTGGAGGATCAAGCCGCGCCGCAATTCTTCCCTGTCGAAATCATCGTAGAAGATGCTGACCGGAGGCTGACGGTTTAATGAGTCGAAGCGCAACCGAATGGGCAGAGGCAGAAACAAGACCTGGTCGAAGGCCAGTTGGCCGGCCTCGGCAATCAAAAGGCTGGAGCCATCGGCTTGCAGGGTGGAGGTCACCCGTGGGCTACGAATCTCCAACTCCGGCGGATCCAGCGGGTCGTTGGTCAGCCGCACCTGTTCTCCTTCCCAGGTGTTGGCATCGAAGCGGATGCGAACGGCACGAAAGCGCACCAGCCGCTGCGGAGAGAGGGCGGCTGCCGGGGATCCACTGGCCTGCAACTGGCCAATATCCACCTGCCCGAAGGCCTCTTCCAAAAATCCCCGCTCTTGCTCAAAGTCGTACTCCAGCCGGGATCCCTGAATGCGCTGCCGATCCAGTTGAATAGAAACATTGCCCTCGGCCACAGCCCGCCGCTGTCGCAGTTCAATGCGCAGGCGATCCGCCCGCAACACAGAGCGGCCCAGCCGCATCTCCACATTGCCTTCTGCTTGGAAGACTTCCGCCCGTTGATCGAAGGTTTGCCGGTCAGAACGCAGCCGTAACGTTCGGTCGGCAACGGCGCTGAGGTCAGTCGTATCCATGGGCTGAGCGCCCCCCTTCTTCTGGGACTCCACCTGAGCCGCAGTAGGGCCGGCAACTGCCAACCCCAGCACCCCCAAGCAGAGCCAGAGCAACCGCAACCCTCTCATAATCACCCGGCGCAAAACTTCAACACAGATCCCCTACGGCTTCCCCAGCCCGCTAGCTTGTGGCCAACTGGGAAAGGTTGAGGACTCGGTTGAGCTTGCCGCTGCGGTAGCCCTCCAAATCGAGACTGACATAGAGATAGCCGAAGGATTGCAGGGCCTTGACCAGCGCTTCCAGATTGGTTTTCTGCACAAACTCCACGATCTGATCCGGAGGAAGTTCGATGCGGGCGGTGTCCTTCTCCGAGCGCACCCTGACCTGCCGCCAACCCAAGCTGCGCAAGTAGCGCTCCGCCGCTCCCACCCGACGCAGCTTCTCAGGGGTGATTGCCTCCCCGTAGGGAAAGCGAGAGCTGAGGCAGGGTTGGGCCGGTTTATCCCACCAAGACAGCCCCAGGTGGCGAGACAATTGCCGCACCTCCAGCTTGCTCATCCCCACCTCCGCCAAAGGGGAACGCACGCCGCGCTCCCGAGCTGCCTGTGTCCCCGGTCGGTAATCGGCCAGATCGTCGGCATTGAGGCCATCCACCACATGGTTATATCCCTGGGCTTGGGCCAACAGGCGCAAGGTATCGTGCAAGTGGCTTTTGCAGAAGTAACACCGGTTAACAGGGTTGGCAGCGTAGCTCGGATCCTCCAGCTCGTGGGTTTCGACGATCTGATGGCGGATCCCGATTTGCCGAGCCTGCTGAATTGCCTCCTCCAAATCTTCCGGCAGCAGCGAAGGAGAAGCAGCGGTGACAGCCAGGGCCCGCTCCCCCAACTGATCCCAGGCCAACTTGGCCACCAGGCTGCTATCAACCCCCCCAGAGTAGGCCACCAAGACCTGCTCCATCTCGGCGAAGATCTGGACAAGCTGCTGGAACTTGCGCTGCAGGACGGGATCCCACTCCAGCAGGGGGTTGGCCGTTGTTCCTCCCTCTCCGGGGGGGAGAGGGTCGAGACGAGAGGCGGTTGGGCCTTGGGCTGTGCTCATGAAGACAGAAGATGCCAAGCGTTTGGATAACCAGGCAAGGATGCCATCTCGCTATTGCCGGCAGGAGAAGAGCCGGTTGCTATCAGGGGCAGGGATCCCCCCTCTTTCTATTCTTTCCTAGAGATCCCCGACTTTCCAACGCTTCTCCCCAGCATGGGATGCGGGATCCCTCAAGGAAAAGTAGACAATTGGGCAATCTATCCGTAGTCCGCTCACCCGCTGTCGCGATGGTGCTATGCCTCCGGCACCCTACCGGGA
>NZ_JANSHV010000060.1:0-14620 GCF_047461775.1 Synechococcus sp. R6-5 | reverse complement strand
CCATATTGCTACGCAACGCTTACGCGAATGCCACCGGTGCGGAGCACTTTGCCAGCCGCAGCGGGATCCGCTACCAGCCGCTGGGGGTGATTTTGGCAGTGATGCCCTGGAACTTTCCCTTTTGGCAGGTGTTTCGCTGTGCAGCCCCGGCCCTGATGGCGGGCAATACCCTCTTGCTGAAACATGCTTCCAACGTGCCCCAATCGGCTTTGACCCTAGAGCAGATCTTTCGGGAGGGGGGATTTCCGCCAGGGGTCTTTCAAACCCTGCTGATCACAGCAGCCCAGGTGGCAGAGGTGGTGGCGGATGAACGGGTGCGGGGGGCCGCCCTCACCGGCAGCGAAGCCGCCGGCTCCAGCCTGGCCCGTTTGGCCGGTCAATATCTGAAAAAAACGGTGTTGGAACTGGGAGGGAGCGATCCCTTCATCGTGCTGCCCAGCGCCGATCTGGAGGCAGCAGTTGCCACAGCGGTCACGGCCCGTCTGATCAACAACGGCCAGTCCTGCATTGCCGCCAAACGATTTATCTTGCACAGGGCTATCGCTGAACCTTTCACGGCTGCCATGACGGAGCGATTTCGCCGGCTCAAGGTGGGGGATCCCTTGGATCCGCAAACCGATGTGGGGCCTCTGGCTACCCCCAGCATTCTGCAAGAGGTGGATGGACAGGTGCAGGCTTTGGTGCAGGCGGGGGCCAAAGTTCACATCGGTGGCTCCCCCTTGGGAGGAAATTTTTACCCGCCCACGATCCTGAGCGACATCCCCCCCGATCATCCGGTGGCCCACCAGGAGGTGTTCGGGCCGGTGGCGCTGTTGTTCACCGTACCGGATGTGTCGGCAGCCATCGAGCTGGCCAACGGCACGCCCTTTGGCCTGGGCGCCAGCGCCTGGACAACCGATCCAGAGGAACAAGAGCGCCTGCTGGAGGAGCTGGAGGCGGGATCCGTATTCATCAATGGTCTGGTCAAGTCCGACCCGCGCCTTCCCTTCGGCGGCATCAAACGCTCAGGGTATGGACGGGAACTGAGCCGGGAAGGGATCCTGGAATTTGTGAATGTCAAAACCATTTGGGTGAAGTGATGGCGGAGACTGCTCAAAGGGATCCCCAGCCGGCGACGGATCCCGTGATCAAGCTGGATCAGTTCCTCAAGCTGGCGGGGGTTGCTCCCACCGGTGGGCAGGCCAAGCAGCTCATCCAAGCGGGGCAAGTGCGGGTGAATGGCGAGGTGGAAACCCGGCGGGGACGCAAGCTGCGCCCTGGGGATGAAGTGGCCGTGGGAGGTGGAGTTTGGCGAGTGCGCCTGGATAAGACCCCAAAGTCAGATCAGTGAACGGGTCAGTGCAACCGGATCAAAAGAAGCATGGCCAAGGCCCCGATTCCCCCTGCCACCGCAAACTGCCATTCCAGCCCCCACAGCAGGCAGGCAACTCCGGCCAGGATCTGGATCCCACCGGTCATCCAGTAGGGGAGGCGCGGCGGATCCACCAGGCCGTTGAGCCAGTGACCCAGCCCCATTTGCCACAGCCAAAACACCCCCAGGTATGGGCTCAAAGCTGCCAAAGGGGTACGCCCGACAAAGGGCAGCACCGAGAGGATCATGCCCTGGGCGATCACCAGCGTCCACACCAAGCCCACAAAGTAGAGATGGGCCAGTCCGGCTGTTCGAAACTCCGGCAGCCTGGTCTGCCGCACCATGTAGCCCAACCCAATCAGGGAAATCACCAGCCACAGCCAGTTGATGTTGGCCTCTTGGTGAAACTGGGTGGCAGCAAACCCAATCCCCAAAAGGACGGCCCAAACCAGGTACACCCGCCGACAAATGTTCCAAAAGGGAAGAGGGGATCCCAGGGGTTCCATTTGCATGGCCTTCACCTAATCGACGACGACAATGCGGCCCACCATGCTGGGGTGGATATCGCAGAAATAGTCCTGGATCCCAGCTACTTCGAACACCACCGCTTTGCTCTCGTTGCGACTTAGCCGTCCCGTTCCTTGGAATTGCGCTCCCTCTATGGGAGTAGCCGTGTGGGGGGTGGAATCCAGGTTGGTGAAGGTCACCTTGCCGCCCCGCTTGAGGATGATCTCCGGGGGCAGGTATTGAAACCCGCGAATGATCACCTCTGCTTCCGCCGTTGCCTCGACAGGATCTCGCTCCGCAACGGAGCTGGCTTGTCGCCACCGATCCACGGCCAAGATGGCCCCCGCATTGAGCAGGGATCCCAGCCCACTCAGCAACAGCAACCGCCGCGTCATTGGCATAGGGCTTTCTCCACACAGGTTAGGAAGCGAAAAAAAGCTGAGGCGTTCAGAAGAAGGCGATTGCGACAGCGGTGTGGAACACTCTGACCTCCAAAGAACCTCCAAAGATCTCCAAACCCCAAGATCCTACAGAGGACGTTGGAAGGCTTTGCAGATCATCGCCTCATCGCCGGCAGGGGTTACCAACAGCTCTACACCTTCAGGATCCAGCGCTCCCGAGTCTCGGCGCTGACAAAGGGGGCAGGCACCACCAGAATGCTGGGGTCAAGGCTGTGGAACACGGCCCGGATTGCGGTGGCATGGGCAACTTCGTTGGGGCCAATGGTGCTGGCAGCAGCCACCAGGTCTTTGTTGGAAAGCTGGACAAAGGCATCGTTGTAGGCTAGGGCCGCATCGAACTCCAGAGCCAGGGCCAGCTTGGCGATGTTGGCATCGGAATCGAGATTGCCTTCTTTGTTGTCGATGTAGGTGGAAAGGTCGTAGCTATCCCGCGCCCGAGAGGGGATCCCTCCCAGTTGCCGCACGGCACCCGCCAGCAGATCCCGATGCTGCTCGTGATCCTTCAGGTTCTTGGTGGCCACTTCCAACACGATCTTGCCCACCTCGGTGTTGCTCAACTTGCCGGCAGCGGTTTTGTAGGCCCAGATCGCCTGCTGTTCCAAGTCGATGGCGGCGTTGAGAATGGCAATATCAGCAGTGTTGGACTGAGCGGCACCGGGCAGGCTGCGCAACCCAATTGCTCCACCCACTCCCGCCAGCAAACCAGCCAACAACAAGCTGCGGCGGGAAGTTGCAGGGCTGGGATCCCATTCGGCAGCCAAGTGAGGCAGAGCGAAGGGAGTCTTCGAAGTTTTCATCTCAAGTCTCCTGTCTCGAAAGATGGCAACCAACCTTCAGGGACTTGCTCTTGGTCGGGCAATTCCCTCTCGGCCTGGTCTGATGGGAATACGCCGCTGATGCCACGGCGGATGCCTGGGGGAAAAGATTTGGATTGTGTGCTCAGCTTTTGGGCTGGGCTATTTTGAAAGTTGGGTTTCACTGGGGACAAGCGTTCGGTCGGTAGTGTCGTTAGCCATCCATTCGATTCTGGGCGTGAACCTGCACCTTGCTCTGCCGGAGGCCAGCCTACAGAGCTACACCACGTGGATTGAGGCGCGTATTCGGGAGGGTCAGGGCGCTCAGGTGGTTACCTGCAACCCGGAAATGATCATGCAGGCGCAGCGGGATCTGGCCTTTGCCCAGGTGCTGCAAGCGGCGGAGCTGGTGATCCCCGATGGCATTGGGGTGGTGTGGGCCCTGCGGCGGCAGGGGATCCGCGTCCAGCGGGTGCCGGGGATCGAGCTGGCAGAAACCCTGATCCCGTTGGCGGCAGAACGGGGGTGGCGCTTGGCCCTGGTGGGGGGAAGGCCGGAAGTCAACCGGGCAGCAATTCGATATTGGCAAGCCCAGTGTCCTGCTTTGGCCCTCTGGGGCTACCACGGCTACTTCTCTAGCGAGGAAGAAAAAGAGCTTCTGCAAGCTCTCCAGGAATTTCGACCGCAACTGGTGTGGGTGGGGCTGGGATCCCCGCGCCAGGAGCTGTGGATCCAGAAGTGGCGTCCCCTTTTGCCCCAAGCCATCTGGATGGGGGTGGGGGGCAGCTTGGACATTTGGGCCGGCCAAAAACGGCGAGCGCCCCGTTGGTGGCGTGACCATCACCTGGAATGGTTGTATCGTCTCTATCAGGAACCCTGGCGCTGGCGACGCATGTTAGCTCTGCCCAGCTTTGTCTGGCGAGTGCTGTGGGATCCCTCTTCTCGTTTGCGCCCCTAGTCTGCCGGCGCTCTCTCCCTCCTCTGTCTAGGCGCTTACTATGGTGATCGGTCAGCACATCGGCTATCCTCCTCGCTTACACCGTTGGGCGGGTACGGCTCCGACCCCTCATCCCCCTGCCCCAGCCCATCCAGAGGCCACCCTGGGCTTTTACAGCAGCACCCAATCCGGATCCCTGCAAGCCCCGGCCAGCATGGTGTCCTTGCGGGGCGTGAGCAAGGTCTTTCCCAACGGCAACTTAATTTTTCAGGATGTGAACTTGGAGGTGCGCCGCGGCGAGTTTGTGTTCGTAACTGGGGTCTCCGGGGCGGGCAAGTCCACCCTGCTGCGGCTACTCTACGGGGCGGAACAGGCCACCGAGGGCACGGTCATCGTCGATCAAGTCTGTCTCTTTTCTTCTGAAGGGCGGCGGCGACCCTACCGCATCCCACCGCGTCCGCTGGCCATGTTGCGGCGGCGCTTGGGGGTGGTTTTCCAAGATTATCGCCTTCTGGCCAACCGCACCCTGGCAGAAAATGTGGCCTTCGTGCTGCGCGCCCAAGGGCTGTCCCCCGCAGAAATCCGCCGTCGCATCGGGCCGACCCTAAAGATGGTGGGGCTGACCGAAAAGCGAGATCACTTTCCCCATGAGCTTTCGGGGGGGGAACAGCAGCGCCTTAGCCTGGCCCGTGCCATTGTCAACATGCCGGTGCTGCTGCTGGCGGACGAGCCAACAGGAAACCTAGATCCGGAAAACTCCCTCTTGGTTCTCCAGATTTTGGAGCGGCTCAATTCCTTTGGGGTGACCGTCATCATGACCAGCCATGACCCCTATCTGGTGGAGCGGGCCGGCCACCGGGTGGTGCGCATGGAGGGAGGGCGCCTGTATGATCTGCGCTGAGGGCTGCCGGGATCCCTAGTTTGCTCTTCACAGGTTTTGTTGAAACCTTGGGAGCAGCGGCTCCTGGGCGCATTGTTGGACGGTGAATAGCATGCAATCTCTCTCCCGACTTCTCAATAAAATCCGCTATCTCCTACAGGAGACTTTTTTGGGGTTGCGGCGGGGGGGCTGGCTGAACTGGGCTGCGGTGAGCACCCTGCTGGTGTTGTTGTTCCTGGTGGGGATCGGCGTTGAGCTGTCCTGGGGTGTGGATGCCACGGTGCAGTCTCTGGGGGGACAACTGGAGATCTCCGTCTACCTGGAGCCGGAACGGCAGGGGGTGGAGCTGCAACCTCAGGTCGCCCAACTGCCTCATGTGGCCGAGGTGAAGGTCATCACCAAAGACCAGGCTTGGCGCAACCTTTTGCTGGAAATGGGGATCCAAGACGAGGCGGCCATGGAAACCCAGTTGGGGGAGAACCCCTTGGTGGATGCTCTGCGGGTTAAGGCGGATTCCACCGAAGCCTTGGGGGAAGTGGCGGAGCAGATTCGCCAACTGGAAGGGGTGGATGAGGTCTACTACGGCGACCGCATTGTGGAGCAACTGGCCCAGCTCCAGGACATGCTGCGGCTGGGATCCCTGACCATTACCGGCGTGTTGGCCCTAACAGCGGTGGCGGTCATCACCACCACCATTCGCCTCATCGTCATGGCGCGGCGGCGGGAGATCGAGGTGATGCAATTGGTGGGGGCGACGGCAGCCTGGATTTACTTGCCCTTTATTTTGCAAGGGTGCCTGTTTGGGGTGATCAGCGCAGTGGGAGCTTGGGGATTGATCTTGGGATCCCAGCAGTTGCTGCAGGAGCTGCTGGAGCAGTTGATTGCCTTGCCCTTCCTCAAGGTGATGCAGGCAGATCGCAGCCAACTGGAGTTTTGGCTCTTGCCGTCGATGTTGTTGGGGATGGGGGTTTTTCTGGGCACCACCAGCAGCTTGATCGCGGTGCGCAAGTCGGCAGGGCGATGAGCTGGAGGCGATGCTGAGGAAAGCCCTGGATATTCCAATCTGAGGATCGCCATAGGATAAGATGATGGACTCTACTTCCCTGGCTTTCCAAGATCTGGCCGCCATGAACCCATTGCCTCCTCCCGCCCACCCCTACCAGTTCCGCGCTTTGGGCCTGATTAAGGGATCCCTGAAATCGATCCCCAAGACTTATGCGCAGGCAACCTTGGTTGCCTCTGACGGAGCAGAATATCCGGCTACCCCCGGACGCGCCGAGCTTCTCGGCCCCTTCGAGCACTGCATCAAGAGCGGCCATACCTACTGGTACTACGTGCAGCCGCAGCCGCGTTCAGGGGGGGCTTTGGGCTTGAGCATCATCCGCATCCTGGCCCTGCCGGAAGAGGAGCAAGACCCAGAGTGGGAAGAAGAACCGTTTTTGCCTGCCCCTGAGGACACAGAGGAAGGCTTTAACATCCGCGGCATTGTCGAGCCCCACGATGGCTTTGTTGAGGTGACCGTGCGGCGCAAGCCCCAGGGAACCAAGCAATTTGCTCCTCTGCAATTGCGCTTGGAAGGGTTCTTGCCGGGAGCTGTGGCGGGAGAGTTTTGGGATCTGTTGGCAGAGCGAGAGGGCAACAAACTGCTGTTGGTGGATGGTACCCGCCTGTTGACCGCAGTAGCCTAGCTATCTAGATTGGCCCTGCTTGAGAACCTTAAAATAAACCAAAGAGCTCCCTGACCGATGGTGTCTGCTGGCTTGTCCCAACGGGTCGCCCATCTATCCCCTTCCCCCACGCTATCCATTTCGGCTCTGGCTAAAGCCATGCAGGCAGAGGGGCTGGATGTGTGTAGCTTGAGCGCAGGCGAGCCGGATTTCGATACACCTGACCACATTCGGGCCGCGGCCATCCGTGCTCTGGAAGAGGGCAAAACCCGCTACGGCCCCACCGCTGGGATCCCCGCCCTTCGCCAAGCAGTGGCCGATAAGCTGCGGCAGGAAAACGGCCTGGAGTTCAGCCACGACCAAATCCTGATCAGCAACGGCGGCAAGCAAACCCTGTTTAACCTGGCCATGGTGCTGCTGGATCCCGGCGATGAAGTGATCCTGCCTGTTCCCTACTGGGTCAGCTACCCCGAAATTGCCATTTTGGCAGGGGCAAAGGTTGTGCAGGTGCAGACGGAAGAGGCCCAGGGGTTCAAGCTCACCGCCGCCCAACTGCGCCAGGCCCTCACCCCCCGCAGCAAGCTGCTGATTCTCAACTCGCCGGCCAACCCCACCGGAGCCGTTTACCACCAGCACGAGCTGGCAGCTCTGGCAGAGGTGATCCTCTCCGCCCCCCATCTGTACGTGATCTGCGACGAGATCTACGAAAAGCTGGTTTATGGACAAGCCCGCCACATCAGCCTGGGATCCCTTTGCCCTGACTTGATGCCGCGCCTGATTCTCAGCAGTGGCTTTGCCAAAGCCTACGCCATGACCGGCTGGCGGGTGGGCTACTTGGCCGGGCCCAAGCCCATCATTGAGGCGGCCATCAACCTGCAAAGCCACAGCACCTCCAATGTGTGTACCTTCGCCCAGTACGGCGCTCTGGAAGCCCTGACCAGCCCCCTATCGGCAGCGGCTGTGGAAAAAATGCGCCAAGAATTCTGGCAGCGGCGAGATCTGATGCTGGACGGGATCCGCACCTTGCCGGGGGTGACTTGCCCGGAGCCAGAAGGTGCATTTTATGTGTTTGTCAACATCGGCCAAACCGGGTTAAGTTCGGTGGAGTTTTGCCGGCAGCTGCTCAAGGAACACCACGTGGCTGCTGTGCCGGGGGTAGCCTTTGGGGCAGATTCCTACATTCGCCTTTCCTATGCTGCCGATCGCACCACCCTCGAAAAAGGGCTGCAGCGGCTGCACCGGTTTGTGTCTTCCCTCTGAGGATTGAAAAGAGCGGATGGATCCCCGCAGGCCATCCCCAGTGGCGGAATCCCCATTAGAGGTGTGAACACCATTGCTTAACCCTAGCTATAGTGTTAGGGGATGGGCTACGAGGGGATAACTCATGTCTGGCAGAACGGCGCTTGTCATCACCGTTGCCTGTTTGAGTGGGGGATCCGGAAAGACCACAGCCGCCCTCAACCTGGCCATCATGTTGGCCGAGCATGGCAAGACGCTGGCCGTTGACTTTGATCCGCAGGGCAACTTAAGCCAGTGGATGGGCTGGACGGATCTGTCCGAGTCGGCCACCATTGCCGAGACGATTCTGCCGGGGGCGGATCGGGTTCACATTCGGGAGATTATCCGTCCGCCGTTGAATGAGGATCGCCAGGAGCGGCTGTGGTTGGCCCCCAGCGATTACAGTCTCTCGCGGGCTATGGATGCGATCGTGATGGAGCCGGGGCGGGAGCTGTTTTTGAAGCGGGCTTTGCGACCGATTCTGCCGGAGTATGACTTTTTGGTCATCGACAGCCCCCCCTCGAAAGGGTTGCTCACCTACAACAGCATTCTCAGCGCCGATCTGCTGGTGGTGCCGACGGAGTGTACCCAAAAGGGGGTGATGGGGGCTCTGAGTACTCTGGTGCTGTTGAAAGAATTGGAAGAGCTGGATTTTCATGTGCCCAAGTTTTTGGGGGTGCTCCCCACCCGGGAACAATGGGTGGGCAACAACCGTACCAAAATGTCGCGGGCCGCGGTGGAAGCCTTGGCGGAAATGATGCAAGGGATCCCCATTTTTACGCCGGTGCGGCAAAGTACAGTGGTGCAGCAAACCAACAGCATGGGCTGGTCGTTGGCGGAGGCAGGGGAAGATCTCCTGGCCCAACCTTATCGTGAGGTCCTCAAGGCTGTGCTGGAGGCCCGCTAACATGGCTACCGCCAAGAAGCCTCCCAAAAAAAAATTGCCCACCGGCCCCACCAAGGCGGATCTGCTCTCGCGCATGGGGGTGAATAAGCAGCCAGAGCCGATGGAACTTGCGCCTACGGCTGCCGATGGCGTTGAGGCTCCGCTCCGTCCAAAAGACGACAGGGGAACGGATTCCCTGGATCTGCCTCACCCTGCGGCATTAGATGTTGAGCCCGATCCATCTGCCGCCGCCTCGTCCCCTCTGTGCCAGGTTGCCACAACCCCACCAGAGGCAGGACGGATGCCTCTCCTGGCCAGTGTGCTCTCCACACCTGAAGCTCCTTCTCGGGATGCGGATCCCTTGTCCAACTTGTCGCCCGCTCCGGTCGAGGTGGAAAGGGTTGTCTCCCCACCCCAGGTCAGTCTGGCCAAATGGGCCAATACTTCGCTGCCAACTGAAAAGCCAGCCGAGCTTTTGCCCCCTGCTACTGCTTGCACCGACAATGGGGTTCGCCGCAATGGCACCCCCAATGGGCAGGGTGCCCAGTCGGATCCCCGCGAGGCTCTGGATGCACAACTGGGCTTGCAAAAGCTTACCCTCAAATGGTCTGCCGAGAGGGTAGAAAAGCTGGGATCCCTGGAAAGCGCCACCGGGCTACCGGGCGAGATTTTGCTGGAAGTCCTGCTGGATCATTGGGAACAATTGCCCAAGCCCTTGCAGCAAGATTGCCTCCTGCAAGCCCACCGCATTCGCGTCGAGCGGCTGGTGATCAGCCAAAACTTCACCATTGCCACGATTGAGCAACTGCTCTTCACGTCAGCGTTGCGCAACAACAACGAGCAGCATCTGCTTTGAGTTCTGGCCGGTTGGCCTGGGAAATTCCCCCTCAAGATCTCCGCCAGTATGCCAGATAACAGGGATCCCTGTTCCTGTGCTAGGGTCAAAATGGTTCTGTTGGCTTTTCGCGCTTTTCGGCCTGTGCTCTCTCCCCCTCGCTACCTGGCGGCAACCCAAGCCCATTATCATCAAGTGCATTATTCACCCTACTTCTCACTTTTGTTTTTCTATCTTCTCCCTATTTCTCCCATCGTTTAGGGGACAGCATTGCAACGTCATCTTCTTTAAAACGACCAGGTTGTAGTGGAGCGGCAACAGTTGATGAAAGATCTTGATTTGACCAAAGCTGTAGAGCAACGGCGTACCTTTGCCATCATTTCCCACCCCGATGCCGGGAAGACCACCCTCACCGAAAAGCTGCTGTTGTACGGGGGGGCCATTCAAGAAGCGGGAGCTGTGAAGGCCCGTCGGGCGCAAAAGCGGGCCACTTCCGACTGGATGGAACTGGAAAAGCAGCGGGGTATTTCCATCACCTCTACCGTCCTGCAATTTGATTACCGCAACATTCGTCTCAATCTGCTGGATACTCCCGGCCACCAGGACTTCAGCGAAGACACCTATCGCACCCTGGCAGCGGCTGACAATGCCGTGATGCTGGAAGATGCCGGCAAAGGGTTGGAAACCCAGACCCGCAAGCTGTTTGAAGTGTGTCAGATGCGGGGACTACCGATTTTTACCTTTATCAACAAGATGGATCGCCCAAGCCGGGATCCCTTGGAGCTGATGGATGAAATTGAGACGGAACTGGGCCTCAAGCCCTATCCTGTCAACTGGCCGATTGGCTCAGGCGAGCGGTTTACTGCCCTATTTGACCGTCGGACTCAGGAGTTTCATTTCTTTGAGCGGGTATCTGGGGGGCGGCTAAAAGTTCAAGATACCGTTATTAAACTTGGGGATCCGCAAATTGAGGAGTTGATCGACAAGGACTTGTATTACCAATTCAAGGAAGAGCTGGAACTGCTGGATGGTCTCATGCCCACCTTGGATCTAAAACAAGTGCATTCCGGCAAACAAACCCCGGTCTTTTTCGGCAGTGCCATGACCAATTTTGGGGTGGAGCTTTTCCTCAATGCATTTTTGGAGTATTCCTTACCGCCAATGCCTCACGAGAGCACTGCTGGGCTAATCCCGCCCGAACATCCTGAGTTTACGGGCTTCGTCTTTAAACTGCAGGCCAACATGGATCCCCGCCATCGGGATCGCGTTGCTTTTGTGCGCATCTGTTCTGGCAAGTTTGAGAAGGATATGGTGGTCAACCATGCCCGCCTCAATCGTCCCATTCGCCTATCTTATCCCCAGAAGTTGTTTGCTCAAGAGCGCATCTCCATCGATGAAGCTTACCCTGGGGATGTGATCGGCCTGAATAATCCCGGCATCTTCACCATTGGGGATACCATCTACACCGGCCCGAAGCTGCGCTACGCCGGGATCCCTAGCTTTTCTCCTGAGCTGTTTGCCTACTTGAAAAATCCCAATCCTTCTAAGTTTAAGCAGTTCCAGAAAGGGGTAGCGGAACTGCGGGAAGAAGGGGCTGTACAAATCATGTACTCTATCGACGATTCCAAACGGGATCCGATTGTGGCAGCGGTGGGCCAGTTGCAGTTTGAGGTTTTGCAGTATCGCCTTGAAAGTGAATACAACGTCGAAACCCGACTGGAGATGTTGCCCTACACACTGGCCCGCTGGGTCGAGAATGGCTGGAAGGCGCTGGAGAATATTCCCAGCTTGTTTAACACCCTAGTTGTTAAAGACATTCAAGACAGGCCCGTTCTTCTGTTTAAGAACGAGTGGACTTTACAGCAATTTGCTGCCAGCAACCCTAAAATCAAGCTCAGCAAAATTGCCCCTATCTCGGATCTCGGCCCAGAATTGGGTGACGGCCAATAGATCAACCTAAGAGAATCCGTCTCAAAGAGCCTTAGGTTCTGACATTCAGTCGAGATGCCATTGGTCTCCACATCAGCGGTGTTGATAGGTGTTGATATCTTCGGATTTCTGAGCAAACCCCTCACACAGATCGCAGCAATTCCCCCATCTTTTTCCTGCATCGTCCAGGGACAGAGGGAGTGAACCATGCCTTCTTTCCCCAATATGGGATCCACTTCTCCTCGCTTTAGCTCTGCCCTCAGCGCCGATGCACCGCTTTGCGAACGCTCCTTGTGGGGACTGGATCCGCAAGCCGTTTTTTTGAATCACGGCTCCTACGGCGCGACCCCGAAAAAGGTGTTGCAGGCCCAGAGTGTATGGCGGGAACGCCTGGAGGCTCAGCCGGTGCAGTTTATGGGAGAGGAACTTCCTCGAGCCTTGCGGGCGGCGGCAGCAGAACTGGCCCATTTCGTCGGGGCCGAACCCGAAAATTTGGTGTTTGTGGAAAATGCCACCAGCGGGGTCAATGCCGTTTTGCGCTCGCTGCGGTTCCGGCCAGAGGATCAGATCGCCTGCACCAATCACGGTTACGGGGCCGTTCGTCAGGCATTGCAGTACATCTGTGCCCAGTGGGGAGCCATCCCAGTTGAGGCGCAGATCCCTTTCCCCATTGCGGGGCCAGAGCAGGTTATCGCGGCCTTCGAGGCCATCCTCACTCCCCAAACTCGCCTGGCGGTGTTGGATCACCTCACCTCGCCTACGGCTCTGATCTACCCCCTGCCTGAGCTGATCGGCCTCTGTCGGGAGCGCGGGATCCCGGTTTTGGTGGATGGCGCCCATGCCCCCGGAGTTCTCCCCTTGGAGTTGGAAAAGCTAGGAGCCGATTGGTACACCGGCAATGCCCACAAGTGGCTGTTTGCCCCGAAAGGCTGTGCCTTTTTGTGGGTGGCCCCCTATCGACAGGCCCAAACTCATCCTACGGTGATCTCCCACGGCTATGGGCAAGGGTTCACAGCGGAGTTCGACTGGGTGGGCACACGGGATCCCAGCGCTTGGTTGGCCATTTCAGCAGCCCTGGCGTTTATCCAAGGGGTGGGACTGGACAACATCCGTCAGCACAACCACACTCTGCTGCTGCAGGCGCGGCAGTTGCTCTTGGAGGCTCTTGAGGGGATCCCGCCCGCCCCCGAAAAGATGTTGGGCTTTATGGCCACCCTACCCTTGCCGCCATTTTGGCAGCAGTGGATCCCTGAGCTTCCTCTTGAGGAGCGCGCCCGTCGGCTTCACGATTACCTCTGGTACAAGTACCGCATTGAGGTTCCGATCATCCCCTTCGCCGGGCAGCTTTGGGTACGCATCTCGGCCCAGGTCTACAACCGTTTGGCAGAGTACGAACAGTTGGCGCTGGCCTTGCAGCATCTGCCCTGAGGTTTTGTCGGTTGAGCCGCTTTCACGACATTGCAAGTATAGTTGCTTCGCACACCAGTAAAACGATTCCAGATCTATGGTCAATTCAGTTGAGGATGAGATGACGTTACAGGTAGGATGGCATGCCAGTAGACCTCAGTAAAGAAGCCTTGACCTGAGAGAGAGTCGTAGGGCATGTCCAGGAAGGGAGCAGACCCACAGACGTACAGAGCCGGTCATACAGCGGAAGGGAAGGGTATGGGAGTCGGTAAAAGCAGCGCGGAACGCTTGGGGAGCGTCTCAATCTAGTTTGAAGCGACCGCAGTGCTTTCAAGAGGGCAAGGATGCATGCAGATGGAGGAACTTCTGTTGATGAAGTGACAAGGCCTGCTCTTGCGAGTCGGACTATTCTACTGGCCAGTGTCTCATTGCTATTTGAATTGACTATCTGAAAAAGTCAGAAAACGTATCCCGCAGATCCGAAAGCCGATCGTTGAAGCAGGTAAGCCGATCCCCTACAGAGTTCACCAGCGTCAGATCTGCCCGACCGGTTGTCCCTTCAAATCCCAGTAGAGGAACGCTCATGCGGCTGGGATCCGTGGGATTCTGGGAAACGCGGATGACGGCTCGATTGCGGTTAAATTGATAAGCCTCGGCCACATAGCGGATGGGCTCGCTCAAGGTGGGATCCACCGGCAGCCCTGGGGCCGGCAGGAGATCCACCAGCTCGGTGAACGTGCCACTCCGCAGGCCCACCACGGCAGCAGCTCCCAACTGGTTACAAATGGCAATGAGAACCGGCTCTTGGGCAGTGGCGGTGAGGTTGGCCAAGGTAACCGTGACCGTGGCGCGGCTGGCTGCTGGCGGGTAGGTGACCTCAAAGGTGCGGGCAAAGGCATTGCCCAGCTCGTCGCGGGCGCGAAAGCGAAGCTGCCCGGTGTAGGGCAGGATGGAAGAAAAGTAGATGCCAAAGCGGTCGCTGGGACTCCGTCCGGGGATATTGGCCTGTCCGGGGACATAGGCAAGGGCAGCCCGGCTTTGCCACTGATTGGGCGGGGTGTAGGGCAGCAGCGGGCCACTGGTGAAGTTGGGGGGTTCTTTGGGGGGCAGATCCGGCTGGCCATCTCTGTTCAGATCCAGCCCATTGCCCAAGAAGGCCACCGAGCGCTGTAAGAGAATAGGACGGTTTTGGTTATCCAAAAGGGGATTCCGCCTTTCTGCCAGCCCGGCATTGTCCACATAGACATTAAGGGGGCGATTTAGGATTTGGTTATCCCGCTGCCGCCGCATGTTGAACTGTAGGTAGGGCCCCACTGCGCCCGCTGCCGGGGATCCTCCTGTGATTTCAAAATCATCCGCCCGCAGGAAGACATTTTCCAGGGGGCCCAGAGGAGTTGTTCCCTCGCCGCAACCGACCAAGCCAAGCGCTAAAATGGCCAAGGCTGTATAAGCTACAACAGAGCATCCTTTTTCGATAGGGGAATCCGAGCTCCCACAAGTCGGCAGCAGGGGCCGGCAGGCATGCTTTGGCTTCAGCATTCATCTCCTCTCCACAACAGACACCTTGGCGAGGGTTAAACCCAACCGGACTGAGTTGAGGATGGGCGGGGATCCCTCTGCACTCATCGGATTCGCCTGAACCACTATACCGTGAGCCTCGGTTCAGCTAGAAATCGCAGGAGCCCCGC